>CAYGUD010000256.1:0-1680 GCA_964352865.1 uncultured Hyphomonas sp. | reverse complement strand
CTGCAAAACCGCTGGATCGTGGACTGTCGCCGAGAGACCGACGAACCGACAAGCTGGCGCCCATTTGGCGAGCGTTGCCAGGCCAAGGCTCAAAAGATCACCGCGCTTCGATGGGGCAACGGCGTGGATCTCATCTATGATCACACATTTCAGGTCTGCGAAGAATTCAGCCGCGTGTTCGGAGGCAATGAACAATGCCAATTGTTCTGGTGTCGTCAGCAGGATGTCAGGCGGTGTCCGACGTTGCCTTTGGCGTTTATGCGCGGGCGTATCGCCGGTGCGGGTTTCGATCTTGATGTCGAGCCCCATCTCTTCAACGGGCGTCATCAGGTTGCGCGCAACATCGACGGCCAAGGCCTTGAGCGGCGAAATATATAAGGTGTGCAGAGCAGGGCGATTGGAATTGCGCTGCGACTTGCGCGACAGTTCAATCAGGCTGGCGAGAAAGCCAGCAAGTGTTTTCCCGCCGCCAGTGGGCGCTATCAAGAGCGCGCTCTCCCCTTTGAGCGCGGCTTCAGTCAGCGTCAATTGGTGTCGGCGCGGCGCCCAGCCACGCGCCGCGAACCAGTGGTCAAATCGATCTGGCAGGGTGTATGGCGGCGCAATCGTGTCAGACATTGGCAGAGATCTAGCGCATTATTATGCGCAATTGCAGATTTTTCATCTGACATTCAGGCGTATACGGGTTTGTAAGGGCACAAATTCAGGAGTTTCCATGTCACGATCCATTGCGCTCGGCACTATCGCCCTTTCACTGTCTCTTCCAGTATCGGCTGATCCGGTTCTGGATATGATGCGGAGTCTCTCTTCGGATGGACCGATCTATGCTTACGAGATGACTTATTCTGACGCCAAAGTCACCGCGAATGGGTTGATTGATCCGAGCCAGCCAACAGGTCAGCGGATTGAGATCTATTCACCTTCCGAGAGCGAATGGTCGAAAGACTTTCGCGAGGGGATTGAAGAAATGGAGGCTGAGACGGATGGCGATATCTGGTGTGCTGACTTCGCCGAGATGGTGCCCAGCGACGCGGAAAGTGTCTCCGAAAACGATGCAACTGTCACCTATGCCTTCACGCCTAATCCCGAAGCTGATGCTGACAAGGCCGAAAAGAAAATGATGAAACAGCTCAATGGCTCGATCACGCTGGCCAAAGAAGATGGTGCGATCCTAGCCTTTAATATGGTCCTGCCCAAACCCTACAAGCCAGCTATGGTCGCCAAGATCAATCGGTTTGAAATGGCGGTGACCTGCGATCGCGCGCCGGATGGTCGAACTTATGTCGAGCAGTTCAATTTTGATATTTCAGGTTCCGCGATGATGCAGAGTTTTGAGGAAACAGTGTCTCGCAAGATTACCAAACTGCTCGATCCCGTCGGCTAGTTAATCTGCGCCGGCTTCTGCCGCCGCCGCGGCTTCGGCAGCCAGGCGTGCACGTTCTGCGGCATCGAAGGCTGCGACAACATCCCTGACCAAACGTGTGATCGCAAACCGCGGCTCGCCCGCAATATCGAAGCCGCGGCGCACAATGACTAAGTCTCGTGAGGGAACAATGACCATATGCTGGCCGCGATTTCCGAGCCCAGCAAAGGCATCTTCCGGGGCGCCGTCGACGCCGCCAATCAGCCAGAACGAGCCAGCATAGCCAAAGTCGACATCTGGCTGGGCTGAGTTTGGAG
>CAYGUD010000255.1:0-4029 GCA_964352865.1 uncultured Hyphomonas sp. | reverse complement strand
ATACTGGATTTTCACGAACGCACCGCTGGGTTCGTCCTTGGAATTCCTGACCTGTATTTGCCCGCCGAGGAAGGCGTTCGAAGACTCTGTTCCGGCGGATTCGATCAGGCTTTCCGTCACCAAACCGTCGGCTTCATGTCCAGCAGGAACACTTACGGCGTGGGACAAATTGTAGAGCGTCCCAAGAACGGTTCGCGTCTGGGCCAACAAGGCACCGTCTGCGATGATACCGCGCGCAACCAATTTGAGCTGCACCCGGCAGGAGGTCGTCACCAACAGGCGCTTCAACGCCTCGCAATCTGCCCCAGGCGGCGCCTTGATTAAGAGATGCGTCTCACGCGTGTCTGCGTCGCTTGCCGCCACTTGCTCGACAAATACCTGCTCCTTCGTCTGGAGCCGCCGGAGCAGCTTTGCGAGGCGGCGAAACTCCTGATTGTCTGGCAATATTGCGGGCGTCGGCCCAGACGCGCTCGGCGCATTTGATAACCGTCCCAAACGCTCGACACAGCAGGTCATGAGACGCTCGATGCTCCAGCCGGAATTGGCCAGAAGGACGATGGTCTCGGCGGATATGGGCGACAACAGATTGGTAGCAAATTCTGCACCCGTCACCGGAGCGTACGAGATGGTCGGAGATTCCGAATAAGCCGCGTTCGGTATGATCAAGGATGCGCCATCTCCAGCGCGGCGAAACGGAATGTTGTTTTCCGCAGAAAGCCCGGTTGAATACTGGTGCTGCGTCGTCACGCTGGTAATGTTCATGAACACGACCGTGTCGCGATATCTTAGTCGAACCAAATTCAGCAGCAATTGCTGATCTTTTGAGTCTGCGATTGCGGTGTTGTAATTGTAGCCCGACGGCACAATCGTTTTGGCGCCATAGCTGGTGGCGCAGCCTGACAAGCTAATTGCCAGTGCCAAAAAGGCAAGTTTGAGCAGACCCGGTTTCATATCGTTCTCCACTTTAATCCCGCAGGCGCTTCTTGAAGTCTCGTTTCGCAGCTTCCAGATCGCTCGAGAGACGGGCGCGCACATCCCCTCTCAATCGGTCAAGGCTTGACACTGCGGTATCGAGTGTGGCCTGGGTCACGCCGACGCCTTTCATGGCGTCCATCATGCTTGGCCCCGAGAGCGCAAATCCTTCGGTTTGTTCAATCGCGCCAATCGTCCAGAACTCTTCGGCCCGGGACCAGGTATCCATGGTCTCGAACGGAATGCGGCAATAACCCTGCTCGGCCCACATCGGCCCCCAACTATTGCGCACCAAATAGGTCCGGTCGGCGAGATCATAGCCGACGATAACCATTGCGTGCCCCGATGAAGGTTGCGTTTGCGGTGGCACTTGGTCCGGACGCGGCATCGCGCCTGTCTGTGCAGCGGCCTCGTAATAGATTGCCGGCGCGGACATGCCAAAAACGACAGGCAACCCCTTGGCCAGAGCCGCCAGCGCAGGCTCTCCGCGAGGTGTTCGGGCATATTGAACCGCCTCATACTGCATCGCGTTTTCGTAACAGTTCGCAGATGGCGGCGCGATCACCATCGCCAGTTCGAACGGCCATAATCGCTCTTCACACGCACCATAGGCGAGCACTGCGGCCATGCCGTGGTGGATCAGGCTGCCAACATCCCGCAACTGATTCCCGGCCAGCGATCTCGCATTGTAATAGACGAACAAGCGGGACAAGTCCGTGAGCGGCAGACCGGCCTTTTTCTGGTGAATTTCCAGCGCACCGACAACCGCATTGGCGACGCAGGAATTGGTCGTAAGCTGGCTCTCGACCGGCGGACAATGCATGCGCAGATCAACACGCTGCGGTAGGTCAACAGCCGGTGCCCCAAGCATGGGCGAGGGTTTCGGGGCATCTTCGAACAGGCAACCGTTCAAGCTGTATTCGCTCCAATTCGTGGACATGTTGGGTCCTCCGTCACTAAGATCTACTGGGGTAAGGTCCGGTCCGACCGGCGTGCTGTTCGCACCGCAAATGCCACACTCGAACGTGAAAACCGGTAAAGGCGCGTCGCAGTTATAGCATTTTGTCATAGCGGAAGCTCCGAGACGGGTAATGACTGTGTCATCGCAGCACCGGACACGGGCCACCTGGCGCGTGATTCACGTGCATTTGACCTTGTTCAAGTACGGCTCCGCTAAACGGATCCATCGTTCGAAAGCTGATATGGCAGTTGCGGTCCCAAACCAGTTGCCCCTGAAAGGTCATGCCAAGGTCAGGCGCCTGTATTGTGTAGGATCCATTCACACCGGAGAACGAGCCTGAGAGACGCAAGTTGAACCCGTCCCTACTGCGCCCTGAGCCTGAGAACTGACCATTGCGGTTTACCCGTATGGAATAGGTCGTGCCAAGGCCGTCATTCCAATTGCCTGACAGGTCAGAAAGAGTCGCTGGGCGAGGGTCAGGATCCGGGTCTGGATCGGGGTCTGGTTCGGGATCCGGATCCGGAGTAATCCAAGGCTCTCCAAGGCATAGCGCGCGGTCTTCGCCGAATAGGCCATCACATGGACCGGGCCCAATGTCGGGCTCTGGAATCATCATACCAACCACCCCGAGCACCAGCACCACCGCCGCGGCGATACCGGACCATTTGAGAATTTTCCCGACCGGAAGATCCGCAGTTGGCTTGGAGGCTTTTCTGAAATCTACAACGCGACCGGCGAATGCGAGTTCCAGGGCGTCCAGGTATTCTTTCGAAGTCTGTGGTCGATTGGCGGGTCGGTTTGACAGGCCTCTCTCAATCAACGCATCGATCCCGGTCGGGACGTCTGAACGTCCACCAGACGGCGGTTGCCAATGCCCCTGCGGCAAAACATCCACGAGCAGTTCGTAGAACATGACCGATAGGGAATAGAAATCTGCAGCTGGCCCGGCACTGTCGGGATTGGTGATTTGCTCCGGCGCCATATAGCGCGGCGTTCCGAGACCCGTCCCGGTTCCCGTCCCGCTGTCCTGTGCGCCGCCAGTGGCGCGCGCAATTCCAAAGTCGAGAATTTTCAGCGGTGCCGCTTCGTCGGTGGGCTCGCTGGTCAGGATGATGTTTTCAGGCTTCAAGTCGCGATGGACCACGCCTGCCTCATGTGCTGCTCTTAGCCCTTTCAACGTCTCGGCGATGATCCGGCAGGCGACGATCAAGCTGACATCTTCCCGCTTCTGGGTTTTCTGGCGATGCCACGAGCGCAGCGATTGACCGTCAAGATACTCCATCGAAACGAATGGCTGCCCCTCAGACTCGCCGACATCGTAGACCGCAACAATGTTCGGGTGGCGGATATCCCGGGCCGTAATCCCCTCTGAAATGAGTTTTTTTATCGCATGGGTGCCGGTCAGGCGTTCTGGCCGGATCAGTTTGAGAGCGACGGTTTTCTCGCTCAATTTGTCAGTCGCGCGATAGACGACGCCCATTCCGCCGCGACCGACAATTTCTTCGATTTTGTAACGATCAGCAAACTCAGCACCTGGCTCCAGAGCAGCCACTGTAATAGAACGACCGTCTCGAGTCGGCGCGTCGTCAAGGGTTTCCAACCCCCCGACGGTCATCATCGTCGCTTCCGGCACCTCGACGGCGACAGCATCCAATTGATGCCCGCAATCTGGACAGAACTTGGCATCTGCATCGACGGCTACACCGCATTTTCCGCAATGGGCCATGGTCTAGTCTCCTCGTCCGGATGCAGGCGACCGCGTGACGGTGACCTGGGTGACGGTTTTGTGTTCGGTTTGGAATTGGACCTTCAGCGACAAGGCGTCAGGCGTCTTGACGATCGGATCGATCTGCGCGCCGTCATTCAGGGCCACTGCTTTTCCTGGTCCATAGGCCTTGCCATCAACGCGCACGCCGCCGGTGCCTGTCACGCGCAGCATCAACCGATCGCATTCGAGATAGAGCTCGAAGTGGCGACGGGAGATCAGCCGGCTCAGATCTTCGTCAACGCTTCCGTCTGCGGCTTCGACGAGCAGGCGGACATCCCCTGTTCCGCCCGCTCGTCGCCCCCGCGTGCGTCCCACCGCAAGCAGACTG
>CAYGUD010000254.1:0-4034 GCA_964352865.1 uncultured Hyphomonas sp. | reverse complement strand
AATGCGGAACAACTAACCGGGCTCGAGACGCACCCAGTCCCCGCCGACGCCAGCGCAAGCTGGGGTCCATGGCAGGAACGTGCCTTTGAGAGTAGTGGCGATAACAGTCCATTGATTGTAGTAACAATCCAAAAACGAACGATGTGCTGCATCGGCGGCTGCCGCCTTGGACTGCTCTGTATTCTGGTGAATTTGCACACCTGCGAAGAACAGCGACACGATCAGCGCAAGCACCGCAATCGTCTGACCAATATAGTAGATCGTCTCTAGCGACATAAACGCCCTCATTTCACTCGGAGCAATCCTGACAAAGGTTTGTGCTCACCGCCAGCTTTCACTCTGCCTTAGATCATATCCACGTCTTTGAGTGTCTTACTTGAGGCGAGACTAGGACACGCAATTATGAGCTTCTTACAAGCTCCAGCCGATGATTGGTGTTCGGCGAAAAGCTAAAGCACCGCTCTGTGTGGAGCGGTGCTTCATCACTTCAAAATTGGCGTGGATTAGGCTGCAGATTTAGCCATTTGATGGACCGCGGCGGCGGTCAGTAACTGCCCCCCGATGCCCCAATCGCCTTGCTCGAATTCCTTGATCCGAACCCAGGTCACACCGCGCAGGGGCTCTCCTTCGATTTCGACGATAGCATCCGTCACCTTATTGATGATTTCAGCTTTTTCTTCAGGGGTGAATACATCTTTGATAACGTCAATTGTTACGAGTGGCATAATGGGTTTCCTTGATTGTGTCCGGCCGGACCATCCGGCGACAAGGAGACCTTCCCGCAAAACAGCTTCGGGCGTCACTCACGCGTCGATAGCAAGCCACTACGCGTTCCAAAGCAAGGCACTACGCAATGCGTAGTAAGACTGAAATTAGCCGCTTAAACGTTCTCATCCGTGCCGATAAACCGCAATGGTCTTACATCAGCGTAGCGCGATTTCGGAAACCATTGTGACACGCCCCGAACCAGGTAACTGGCACCGGTCAACATGATGTCCTCGTCTTTGACCGCTGATGTCACGTCGCAATCTCCCATCCAGATTTCAGCCAAAATTGGCAGGGTGCTGGAAATATAGAGATCAACCTCTTTGCCTGGATCATCGGTGCAAAGATCGACCGTCTCGCCATTGGCCACCAACCACCATTTGCTGTGCGCGTCCAACCCCGTGAAAGTGACACTGAACACTGTTTCGCCGTCGGGCAATTCGGTCGTGTTGAGCGAGCGATGAAAATCCCACATGAATGTCCCTACATCCAGGTCCTCTTCATTCATGCGTCGTCTGGCCCATCTCAGGCCCCATTTCGACATATAGTTTATAAGCGGCGCCAGCTCGCGACCACATTTGGTCAGTCGATACTCAGTCGCTTTTTCACCTGCCACGGTTTTCTTTATGATGAGGCCGTCTGCCTCCATCTGTTTGAGGCGCTTGGAAAGCACAGTAGGCGAGATGCGCGGCAAAGCGCGTTGGAATGCATTGTAGCGGTTCGAGCCCACGAACAGCTCTCGCATCAGCAACAGAGTCCATTTGTCGCCAATCATGTCCGCCGCCTTCACGGCTGGACACAAGCTCCCACTTTGATTGGGTTTGCGCGGCTCTTCTACTATCTCAAATTCCAGATCCGACATCCCGACTCTCCGACAAACTACGCATTCGATAGTGGAATACTATCGTAATCGATTGTCAGTTGCTACCCGACCGCGAGTATCTGCAGAAGACGGCTCCATCATAGGTTTGTGCATCGGGATAACAAAAGGAGATATCCGATGCTGAATGACATCCAACACACTCACATTGCCACGCAAGTAACACCCATCATACTTGATCCAGACATGCTGGCGATGGACGAGACTGCCCTCTCAAACGAGCAGCCAGTGAAGAGACCCGCTCGCCAGAAACATAGACCCATTCTGGAGGCGCGCCGTCGCCGCCATGTTCGTCTAAATGGGCGTCATTGATGCTCGTGTGTACAGAACGCCGCTGCCTGGAGCCCAGACCCCACTGCAAGATGGGAATCTGGGCAGCGGCAACTTCCAAGACCCGCATGCCCGACAGCTCAGCGTCCTGCTGAGGGCGTTTGAGGCCGCACGCCCAGTGTCCTTCCTGTCATAGGCGTGGTCGCTGGTTTTCACGCAGTCCATAGGCCCAGCAAAACGACTATGGCCGTGTAACCAAACCCGATAGTTAAAGGCAGGAACCCGATACAAATAAAGGCTCGTTCCCGAACGCTCATGTTTCTGCGCTTTTGCTCAACATCTTTCTCCATTGCCAGAAACACAAATGGAAATGGATTCCAAAGTGCGCCCAAGCAGGCTAAAAACAAGATGATTTTTGGCAAAGAGATTTCGAGGTAAACTGTGCAAACATATAAGAACCCCAACAGGCCAATCATAATGCAATAGTCGACATGCGAGCGAATGAGTTGGTGCGGAGACGGGAAGATCTTCTTTAGAAAGCCAACGCGCACGTAATAGATGAGAGACACAATCCAAGCCTGTGCAAGCGAGATGATGAGCGCCAAAGCACCCGTGACCAATAGCCAATTATGAGTATCAGCAGGCGACAACAGATCGCTGAAAACGTTCATCTAAACCTCGATTGAAACTATGACCGCATACGGTGAACGCCGTATTCTAGTCTGGGTTTTTCAAAAACCGTTTGTACAAACGTGCTTGCCTGAACGGCTATGTTTGCAATGCTTGAGACAAGCTCATCCCAAAGGTTGATCGGAACGTGCGGGAAAAATGCGCCGCGTCGCAAAAACCGTGATCGAGACCCGCCGTTTGGAAGTCTTCCCCTTGGGCGATATCTTCGAGTGCGCCGCGTAAGGATTTCCATATCTGGAACGATCTCAATGTCATGCCTGTACTGGCTTTGAACAGCTTCAATGCTTTAGTGCGCTCGACCCCTAACTCGCGGGATAACTGATCCTGGCTCAGTCGAAACAAAGGATTGGCTTGAAACCGATTTATACACTTCGCAATATCCGATGAGCTCGGGGTATTGGACCGTGCGAACCGAAATCGATCCAGAAACTCAGTTTCGCGATCTTCTGTCCAGTTAACGAGGTTTGCATAGAGGAAGTTCAGCATGTCCTGAGCAATCGGACGTGCGGTTTCCGCGTCTTGCAAAACGACTGAACGAACATTCTCTAGATAGAGCGTATGACTGGTCTGATTGCCAAAGCAAACACGGTGAGGTTTGTCTGGTGCAATATATACAGCGCTACCGGCGACAATGCCGTGCGACGTCTCAACACGGATCGGCGCATCACTTCCGACAATAATGCAGGGGACCCGGTTTTTGTGAAGATCTGCCCCTCGAACTTGCGAGCGGTATATCACGCTCGTCGACGTTGAAGCCAAAATACGATCGGTTAGAGTCTGGTCCGACACACAACGCCTCTTCGTGAGCAGACGACTATGTTACGTTGTTTTCGAAAGCGCGCCTAGAGGCCGACTGGGGCGATTTCAAGCCTCTCGTTGCAAGCCCCATCCGGCAATTTTTGACCCTTTTCAGCCGCCTGTGTGATTTCTGAGTTTGTCTTTTGTCGGCAACAAAGTGGTCATCTGCATATCTTGTTTCACTCAAAGTTAGAAGATAGACTTAGAGTTCAATTGTTGGATCTACTCGCTTAGGTAAGCTTTGAATGGAGCGAAGAAAATTCTTAGCTGGCAGCATCGCACTGTCTGTTTCTGTAGGTCCTGCTTATTCGCAGGAGTCTGGCATCTTTAATTTTTTCAAGAAACAGAAAGACCCAGCCTCAAATTCAGTCTTGGATAACATGACCCTCAATCAGGTATTTCCGCGTATTAAGAGTGATGTGTTTGCAAAAGGGCCTGCAGCAGGCGCTGGCCCAATCAAACATCTGGTTGCTGATTTGTATGTCATCTACGCATTTGAAGGTAGCAGCGTGTTTATGACACTTACCCACGAAGATGTGGCAGGCTTTGGATTATCACAAGAGGAATTACACAACATTGCTATTGAGAATTTTCGAAAGAGAATTCCTGAGGTTCAATTGCACGGGTATGG
>CAYGUD010000253.1:0-4045 GCA_964352865.1 uncultured Hyphomonas sp. | reverse complement strand
GTGGCGGAGGTGTCGCACCAAACGCATAGCGCAGACCCAGCGTGAGGCTGTGATCCTGATAGTCCGCATCGTAGCTGACCGAATTGCCCAGCTGGTTCACACCTGCGAATGTCAGGTCTTGGACGCTCATCAAACGATAACCAGCATCCAATGTAAGCTTGTCAGTCAGGTCATACCCGATGCCAGCCAAAGCTTGAACCGCAAGAGCTGTCTCGCTGTCATTGAAGCCATTAGCGCCGAATACGTTCAGAGGAACGCCAGCGCCATCAGTTTGGGTTGCCGCCAGATTACGCGCGCTCAATTTGACTTGAGCCGCACCAATACCAGCACCGACGTAAGGTTTGAACGTGCCATTCCGATTGAAATCGTAGAGCAGATTCGCCATCACCTCCCAGTTTTGCATATCGCCATCTTTGTGAGCGCTGTAAATAACTCGCTCAGTCGGTGCGATGATGTCTGCTGGAAGTCCAAATCCGTTGATTCCATCGCTGACAATCAAAGAACCTTCTTTGTATGTCAGTGTTGATTCCAAACGAAACCCGTTACCAAAGCCATAGCCGAGGCCGAGGCTACCGAGATAGGTATCATCAGGTTCTGAATTACCACCGAGCGTAAATGGAATATTTGGCTCGGCATCATGATCGACTGTGCCTTCGGCAACAGCACCAATGTCTGCACGGCCATACCAGCCGTCGTCGGCTTGAGCGACAAAGCCTGTACCGGCCAAAGCGGCCGCGGCAGTTGCGCACATAAGAGTTTTCTTCATACTCTTCCCCTTGTGTCTGCCGTGACAACACTATTGTTTCACGACCGCAGGAACTTACGGACCATTCCGTATGACTCAGTCTTACGCGCTTTTTTCAGCGAGCGCGAGACCAAGCCTTGCTTGAATGGCAGTCCTGCGCCTCTTTTTAGTCGGGCGCGGCGTATTTGCAACAGCGCACTCCACATTCTTTCTTGGCACCAAGTCTCAAACTTTTGCCACAATTACAAAGGCCCAGACGCTCACTGCTAGTCGTTCAGGCTTCGCCCGCGCGCGGTTACGGCTTGTCTTGCCGCTTCCACGCTCTGGGCCGTCACGCCTGCAGCATGCTCAGCCGATCGCGCGACTTCGAGTGTCTTCCCGTCGCCGAACGTTTCGGCGAATCCATCATCGATAATACGCTTGTAATTGCGCAAGAGCACCGGGTCACATGATGCCATTTCCTGCGCCAGTTCGATCGCTGCCGGCAGCAGGCGGTCTGCGGCATAAACGCGATTGACCAGGCCCCAGCGTTCGGATGTCTCCGCATCAATGAAATTCCCCGAAAACGAGAGTTCCTTGGCCCGGCTTATGCCGATCAGGCGCGAAAGCTTCTGACTCAAGCCCCATCCAGGCATGATTCCAACGCGTGCATGGGTGTCAGCAAATTTGGCGTTCTCAGACGCGAGGAGGACATCACACATCAGAGCCAACTCGAACCCTCCGGTGATCGCAAAACCATTGATCGCCCCAATGATTGGCCACGGAAAAGCAGCGAGACCTTGGGCGAGATCAATGTCGCCGCCATCGGCGCCAAGCGCGAATCCCGTTTGCCCGGCCTCTTTCAGATCAACGCCAGCAGTGAACGCGCGTCCGGCGCCGGTCAGAACGGCCACGCGAACTGATTCGTCTGCAGCCAGCTCAGCAAAGGTTTTCACCAGCTCCGCGCGCAACGCTCTGCTCAGCGCATTGAGGGCGTCCGGCCGGTTCATAGTCACGATGGCAACGGCGCCATCTCGTTCGATTAATACGATGGGCTCTGACATTGCGGTTTTCCTCTATTTTGTTCGATGATTCGGATTAATCATAAATCGAGCCACGATCGGGCTCAGCACGACTTAGCTTTCGCCTTGAATATGCTCCGGCTCAATGCCCTGTGCGCGGATCAGTGCAGCCAGATCTTCGCGAATCAGGTCGAGCCGAGCCAGATCCGTTCCCCGCGCGACCAGAGCGACGCCATGATTGTTGACGGCCTGGAACCACGGGTAAGAGCCAAGGCTCAAATCCGGATATTTCTCAGCCAACACTGCCAGAGCTTCAGCCAGATCGCCTTCCCGCAATCCGCTGCCGCGAACCGTCAGACTGTGAACAATCGCCCCTGTCTTGAGGCGATGGCCAATATCGCCCAACATGCCTTCGACAATTTTTGGAACCCCCGCGAGGGTAAACACATTACCAGTCTGAAAGCCGGGCGCCCCCGATACGGGATTATCAATCAGCGAAGCTCCTTCCGGGATCCGCGCCATACGCCGCCGCGCGGGCGTAAACTCGGTGTCCATTTCAGCATAGCGCGCTGCCAGTAAGGCCGCCGCTTCCGGGTGCTCACCAATTTCCACGCCAAACGCTGCCGCGATCGCATCAGCAGTGATATCGTCGTGAGTTGGACCAATTCCGCCGGTCGTGAAGACATAAGAATAGGTGGCGCGAAGCGCGTTTACGGCTGCGACGATTCGATCTTGCTCATCCGAGACGATGCGGACTTCTTTTACGGGGATCCCGAACGGCGCCAAATAGCGCGCAATGGTCTGGGTATTGATGTCCCGCGTGCGGCCGGAAAGCAGCTCATCGCCAATCAGGCAAATTGCAGCAGTAGGTGATTGTGTCATCGGCTGTGCCTACCGCAATCTCAACATCAACTTCAACCTAATTCCGACCCTATTCACGCCGCGTGACGGACAGATTGTCGTCTATGCTGGCAATTCAAGACATGCAAAGATCACTCCGAGGAGCGCTCAATGGATAAATTTGGTCCGAATGGAACAGTTCTGCCAGGTGACCCGTCCGCCAGCGCTTCAGCTGCGACTTACACCGTCCCGGTGACCGCCAAGTTCAAACGTATCGGTGTGGCAAGCTTTCTCTGCGGGATGGCGGCTTGCATTCTGGTGACGCTGATTGGTGTGACTTTGCTGTTTTTGGGATTTCAGATCTCAAGTCTTTTCGGCCGCGACGCCGGACTTATATTTGGCGACGAGGGTCCGTTGCAAGGCATAGGGTTCGCCACCCTGATGTCTGCCCTTAATTGGTATGTCGCCTATATTACGGTTCCTGCAGCATGGGTCGCCATTGCTTTTTCTCTTGGCCGTTTTCCGCGCCGCGGGATCATCGAGCCACAGCCTTATTATCGCTGGGGTGCGATTTGGGGCGGCGTCCTCGTCGGAACGACAACTGGCATCGCCTCTTACTTTTTGAGTTCCCAGAATTTCGTAACCGGGCTGACCGGATTTCTCACAGGGGTCGCGATCGGGGCCCTCGCGGGATTGATATGCGGCGCGATCTTTCGCGGTATTGTTCGACCCGCCGAGCAAGTTAAGCAAATTCATGTTGAGGTTTTCTGATCCTTGACGACGTATTCAAATCTACCCAACTGACGCCATATGGTGAAATCAGAAATCAAGATTTGGACAGACGGCGCCTGCAGCGGAAATCCCGGCCCAGGCGGCTGGGGGGCGCTGATGATCGCAGGCGACCGCCGCAAGGAAATTTATGCCGGCGAGCCTGATACGACGAATAATCGTATGGAACTTATGGCGGCTATAGAAGCGCTGAACGCGCTGAAAAAACCGAGCCTTGTGACGCTGCACACAGACAGCACTTATGTCAAAGACGGGCTAACTAAATGGATCCATGGCTGGAAGAAGAATGGCTGGAAAACAGCCGCCAAAAAGCCGGTCAAAAACAAGGATCTGTGGCAAGCCCTCGAAGCCGCGTGCGGGCGCCATGAAATCAAATGGGTTTGGGTCAAAGGTCATGCCGGTGATGCCGGTAATGAACGCGCCGATGAACTGGCGCGACTCGGCGTCGATGAAGTCCGCGATTGATAAC
Source organism: uncultured Hyphomonas sp. (assembly GCA_964352865.1). GTDB lineage: Bacteria > Pseudomonadota > Alphaproteobacteria > Caulobacterales > Hyphomonadaceae > Henriciella. The sequence continues at coordinate 201 of CAYGUD010000253.1, read as the reverse complement.
GTGAATGTGAGGCTCGCTGCGAACCGCGCATGCTAAGAGGTCCCTTCTACTCAAAAGGAGTTCTCTTATGCGTATGATTTTCGCAGCAACTGCCGCCGCCTTATTGGTGGCTTGTGGCCAGGCCAGTGTTCCAGCTTCTGAGCGCGCGCCTGTTTCAGCCCCAACTGAAGACACACGCGTTCTGGCTGTCCTGAGTTATGC
>CAYGUD010000252.1:0-4071 GCA_964352865.1 uncultured Hyphomonas sp. | reverse complement strand
GTCGGTGACGACCACATCTAGATTCGCGGTTTGAGCGCTTTCAAATGATGCGGCGCGCAGACGAGCGGCCTTGCCGCGTGCGATCAGGTCGCCGGAAGCTTGATCGGTCAGGCTCCAGCCGATGACATTGCGATTAGCATCGTTCAGATCCGCGCGAATGTTTGTGTTTTTACTCATGGTCAGCGGTAGTTCGTTTTTGAACTCACCTTCGACTGCAGCAAATATTTGAACGATGAATGGCTGGCCATCGCTGACTGCGATCGCCATTCCGACATCAGAAAAGCCTTCTCGAACCAGGTTTTTGGCGTTCAGGTCATCAGCTTTTATTGTCGCGAAGATATCGTCAGCATTGGCGCCTGGCTGTGCCACCAGAACATTCGCACCAACGGCACCGATGAGTTGCGACCGGTTAAAGGCACGAACCCGGAAAACATGATCGCGGCCTTCCATATCGAAGTGATTGGCATAGCGCCGGTTCATCATATCAATCGCATGCGCGGCGGCGGCCTGATCGAGGCTGGCATTGCGGGTCAGCGGTGCAATCTCTGCCGCATTGCGTTCTTGATTGATCTTGTCAAAGACGGCGTCGGCCAGATCAGTGCGAAGATCACCATTGTCAGCGATGCAGGTCGTTGCTTCGGCGACATAAGCAGAGAGCGATGCCGGGTAACCGTCTGATAGATCGCAGCTCGACGAAGCGACAGCTGGGAGAGTTAAAAAACTGGCGCCAATCGCGGAGAGGGCGAGCGCTGCGAAGCGTTTGTCATAGAACTGTAACATTCCCTTTCATACTTTATGTGACAGTTATGTGTCAACGCTGCTCATTGAAAAGCCTTTCCCTTGATCTCTCGCTGCCATTTTTGGCGGCTGACAATGATGTCACAAAAGCTGCACGGCTATGTCGCAGAAGAGTCATTTCCGCGTAATCTAGCCGTCACAAAACGCTCCTATCAGCGCCACCGAGAGACGACTGGAACAGATTCGGGTCGTGACCCTCTAACGTTGATAGGAATTGGCATGACCCTTCGATCTTCAGTAAGCGCCCTGGCGCTGGTTTTGATTGCAGCGTGTTCCGGAGGCAGCGATATCGCATCGCCCGGTTCAACCGCACCAACAACACCGCCAAGCTCGGGCGGCGGTGGCACAGGTGGTGGCACCGGCGGCGGTTCAGGCGCATCCTGCCCAGCTGGCTTCACCGCTGGCGTTGCTGTTGCTGGGTTGACCACGTGCGATGTTGCCGGCGGCACACTGCTCGCCGATCTGACCCTGCCTTTTGTCGATGGCGTTGCCTATCGCCTTGATGGCCGCGTCAATGTCGGGGTCGATGTCGGCGCTGACGCGCTTGCCTCAAACGGAGCGGCGGCAACCCTGACGATTGAGCCTGGTGTCACGCTGTTTGGTGAATCCGGAGCAGACTTTCTGGTCGTGAATAGAGGGTCTCGATTGATCGCTGACGGCACTGTGTCTCAGCCGATCATCATGACCAGCCGCGCCGATTTGGAACGCCGCGCAGATGCTGACGCGTCCAATGATCTGGGTGTCAACAATGATGGTGAATGGGGGGGACTGGTTATTCTTGGTCGCGCCCCGAACAATCGCTGTATTACGGGCAACGCGTTCGGTACAAACTCTTGTGAAAACGCAATCGAGGGCGTGTCCAACCCGCAAGCAATTTATGGCGGTGATCAGAGCGGAGACGATTCCGGCATCTTGCGATACTTGCAGGTCCGATTTGCAGGTTTTGAAGTGTCAGCCGGAAATGAGTTGAACGGCATTTCTTTCGGAGGCGTCGGCGACGGCACGGTTGTCGACTATGTCCAGGTTTACAATAATTCAGATGACGGCGTTGAATTCTTCGGCGGCACAGTGAACGCTAGCCATCTAGTGCTTGTCGGCAATGATGACGAGTCGATCGATACCGATAATGGCTACCAGGGCCGTATTCAGTATGTGGTGGTGTCTCAAACCGCTGGCCGCGGTGACAATGTGACAGAGCAAAGCTCAGTTCCGGCCGCCAATGGCGTGCTTCCATCTAACCCGCTGATTGCGAACTTCGCCTTCATTGGTACGGATGGCGATGAAGCGTTCAAATCCAATTCCGGATCGATAGGCCGCCTGATTAATGGCGTGATTTCTTATGACAATGCTTGCATCGATTGGGATGCGACGGCTGGCAATGGCGACAATACAGCCTTTGCGGGCGCCGGCACGGATCCAAGCTTTCACTCAGTCTTCTTTGACTGCGGTCGCAGCGGTGTCGGTCTGACGGATGATGATCCAGAAACACCAGCAGCTGTTTCAGCTGTGGCTGCGGATGCCAACAATGTCTTCCCAGGGACCAACACCCTTTCAGCGGGATATTTCAACGGTACGGCAGAAAGCGCGGTGACTCCGTTTGACGCCGCGCCCTTGGGCTTCGAGTCAGCGGCCTATATAGGACCATTTGGACCGACTGAAACGCCAACCAATAATTGGGCGACAGGGTGGACGTTCGGACTCTTTAACGATCCGACTTGTCCAGCCGGCACGCTCGATTCCGGGACCGATAAAAATGGTCAGAACGTTTGCGAAATTTCCGGAACGCTGACGACAGATTTGCGCCTGACACGCGGCAACATCTACGAGCTCAGCGGACGCGTAAATGTTGGTATCGATACCGGCGCGGACGGAACTGATCCGAACGGAGATCCGGCGGTTCTGACCATCGAGGCGGGTGTGACCCTGTTTGGCAATTCCGGTGCTGATTTCATGGTCGTCAATCGTGGCTCGCAAATTCTCGCTAATGGGACAGCGGCGAATCCGATCATCTTTACTTCAGAAGCAGACTTGGACGGAACCCAGCCAAACGCGGCGGCGGCAGACGGCGAGTGGGGCGGTTTGGTTATCCTTGGAATGGCACCGAACAATCGCTGCATTACAGGGACCGCTTATGGAACGGTCAGCTGCGAAAACGCAATTGAAGGCGTCTCCAACCCGCAAGCGATCTATGGCGGCGCGACGCCGACCGACAGTTCAGGCTCATTGCGCTACGTTCAGGTCAAATATGCCGGATTTGAAGTCTCAGCGGGCAATGAATTGAACGGCATTTCCTTTGGCGGTGTCGGGAGCGGCACGACCGTTCAATATGTTCAAGTTCACAACAATTCAGATGACGGCGTCGAGTTCTTCGGCGGCAATGTGAACGTCAAACACCTGGTTTTGACGGGTAATGATGATGAATCCATCGACACCGACAATGGTTATCAAGGCAACATCCAGTTTGTGATTGTTTCCCAAACCGCAGGTCGCGGTGACAATATCACCGAACAAAGCTCGGTTCCCGCAGCGACTGGAACGCTTTCGTCGAACCCGACCATCGTAAACTTCACCTTTGTCGGTACCGACGGAGATGAAGCTTTCAAATCAAACTCTGGCTCGATTGGCCGACTGGTCAACGGCGTGATCTCCTACGAAAACGCCTGCATCGACTGGGATGCAACGGCGGGTGATGGCGACAGCTCGACATATTCAGGTGTCGCAACGGACCCGACATTCAATTCGGTGCTGTTCGACTGCGGCACCAATGGCGCGGGCCTGACGGACGATAGCCCTGAAACGCCAGCAGCTGTCGATGCGGTCGCGGCTGATGCAAATAATAGCACGACCATTGCCAACACCCTGATCCAGGGCTTCATCAATGGCACTGCCGAGGCGGCCGTCACACCATTTGACGAAACCACGCTCGATCCATTCTTCACCGACGTCGATTATATCGGCGCAGTCGAAAACGCGAACGATACATGGTGGCAAGGCTGGTCTTGCGGACTTGAAGCCTCAGACCCTTGCTAACTCAATTTTGCGGGGAGGGATCAACCCTCCTCGCACCCATTTTCTTCTTTCATCGATAGATCCACGGAAAAGCGCTCTTACTGCCCTCACCGTCTTCTTGAATCTGAATAGGTCAACGCGCATGAAACGCTCTACACTTTACTCTATTCCTCTGATCGCGGCGGCCGCGCTGGATCTTTCGGCTTCTGCGATTGCGCAAGAACCCCCCGAGGACGTCTCGGCCGAAGAGCGGCAACTGGAAAC
>CAYGUD010000251.1:0-4075 GCA_964352865.1 uncultured Hyphomonas sp. | reverse complement strand
GCCTGGGGCTTGCAGAAGGCCTGGCCGGCGGCGCAGCTATCGATTGTTGCAGCAGCGGGGCATTCCAGTCTTGAGCCTGGCATTGTCGACAAGCTGATCCGCGCGACACGCGAATTTGGACGACACTTCCGAACGGTTTGAGCCACAGGGACAAAATTAGTTTCAGACGATCAGCAGCATATAAAAAATCTATTTGTTTTATTGGCATGTCGCCACAACTGACTAGGGTCTGCTTATGGGAGTGACGACAAATGAGACATATTATGATGGCAGCGGCCGCTGGATCCATTCTGGCCGCCTGCACAAACACGGCACCAACAGATGTGACCGAAGAGCCAAGCGCTGCAACGACAGAAGCCGTGGATGCGGCTGAAGAAACCGTAGCGGACCTGTGCCTGGATGCTGGCCCGCAAACCCCGCGCGATATTTCCAATATTGCCGGCTTGAACACTGTGACTTTCCCGCAAGCCCCCGCGGCGAGCGAAATGAACCTGTGCAACATTCACACGCACACAAATGCCGAGCATAAAGGCCCGGGCTTTAGCGTATTTGTCGATGCCACAGACAATGGCGGCTATGCCTGTAATGAAACCGCTGACCTGACAGAGGCGGAACTGGCCCCTGCGCCGGGCGCTTATCAGGGCGTTGTTCCGGGACAGACCATCGAAGTCCACTGGGTCCACACCACGTGTGACACGCAGCCAGGTGAAGGCCTTGGCGCATGTGTTCCTGAAACCTGCACAGATCCATTGCTGCGTGTTGAAGCCCAGACCTTCCTCGTCGTGAATGACGGGAATGCTCTGGATTTCACAGAAATGGCCGCCGTTGTTGATGAGAAAGGCGGCTTCTATCAAGCTGGCATGATCCCATCTAATACCGGCACGCCCGTCACATTCGCCGGCTCAACCACTGGCCCGAGCTATACCCAGGCCGTGTGCTCTCCGGCGCAAGTGACCTGGAACGTGCGTCCAATGTGCGCCAAAGTCGACATCAATTCGCTGAACAAGTGGGCCGCTGAAGGCAATGTCTTCAATGAGAGCAAGTCTCACGGCGTCCGCCAACTGGTGACCGCGCCGGAATTGCTGTCGCCTATTCAGTAACAGCTTCTCGCGGATCGGCGTCTCGGTCCAAAAAGAAACCCCGCCTCGGCTTGAGGCGGGGTTTTTTGTTTGTGTGATATGTCAGCTCTCACTAGCTGGCATTTGGTCCAAGCAAGGCCGTTAGAAAGCCTGGCAACTGAACCTGGTACTGGTCCTGGATCTTATCGAGGAACCCGAAGACCAGAACAAACGCCACGAAAGGCGGCACGAACCAGCGGATCAGAAAGCGCCAGAGGTTCATCACATTGCCTTCGCCGAGCTCAGAAGTCAGCATGTTGCGGCTCAGGATCCAGCCAGCAAACACCGCGACCAATAAACCGCCCAGCGGTAACAATAAGCCTTCAGTCATGAAGTCGACAAAGTCGAGATACTCGGTTGTGAGATCATTGCCGGTATAATTGGTCGAGAAAATATACCCGGCGCCAATCATGAACAGCACAAACCCGATACCGAGAGCGGCGCCAAAACGGGTCACGCCCTGTCTTTCTTCGAGCCATGAGACGCCGACTTCCATCAATGAAATTGACGATGTGAACGCCGCGAACAAGGCCAGTCCGAAAAACACGGTGGCCGCGATCACGCCAAAGTCGCCCAACTGACCAAATGCCACTGGCATCGAGACGAAGAACAGTCCAGGTCCGCCCGCTGTGTCCAGGCCCGCCATGAAGACAATCGGGAAAATTGCGAAACCAGCGATCAAGGCAACCATTGTATCTGCGGTCACAACAATCGCTGACGATCGCGGGATATTCGTCTCGCCATCCAGGTAAGCGCCATAGGTGATCATCAATCCAACGCCAACACCGATGGAAAAGAATGCCTGGCCGAGCGCAGACAGGAAGGTCTTGAAGCTTACATCTGCCCATTTGGGCTCAAACAGGAATGCCGCGGTTTGTACAAAATCGCCTTGCGTGACGGCAAAGATCACCACGAATATCAACATGATGAAAAAGGCTGGCATCAAAATCGTCGCCGCCCGCTCGAGCCCGCCTTTAACGCCGCGCCCAACGACGAAAACATTCGCCAGCAAATAGATGAAGAGTAAGCTCAGAATGTAAAACCGGTTCGAGACGGTTTCTCCGAAATTCGCAAAAGAGCTCGCCCCATCCATACCCGTGAACACCCCTTGAGGGGCCTGAATAACGAAGGCCAACAACCATACTGAAATGACCATATAGAAGGTCAGGATAAAGAACGCTGTCAGCGATCCGACCCAGCCGACGACGCCCCAATTGCCGCTTTTACTTTCGGCGCGAGCAAGTGATTCCACGCCCTCAATCGCCGACATGCCGGATTTCCGGCCCATGCTGTATTCCGCCATAAGAAGCGGTAATCCGACTAATAAGACGCATAGCAAATAAATCAGGATAAAAGCGCCGCCGCCATTTTCGCCGGCTGTGTACGGGAACCGCCAGAAATTACCCAGACCTACGGAGGAACCCACCGCGGCCATGATAAATCCAAACTTCGAGCCCCACGTATCTGTCTTGCGACCGATCGCTGCCATAATTGTACTCTCCCAGGTGATTTTGGCGCGACACTAGCCGTAGTCGAGCAAAAATCAACGCGAAGACTGGCTTTTGAAGCAATATTGATGCGCGCGATTGCGCTCAGGTCACGCTCTCGAATTGAGCGGGTCATTGCGGCCCAGGTGCACCGCTCCAACAATCCCGAAACACGCCGCCGTAGTGATCATCACGGTGCCGCCATAGGAAAGAAGTGGCAATGGCACACCCACCACAGGCACCAGACCGAGAACCATGGCGACATTGAACAGGATATAAAAGGCGACGGTCGCCACTGCCCCGACCGCAGCAAAGCGCGCAAACAGGCTGGCCGCGCGCAGGGCAATCATCATGCCGAGGCCGAGGATCAACATCCACAGGATCAGCACCCCGCTGGTCACCAAAAACCCGAACTCTTCGGCCAGGACCGTCAGAATGAAATCTGTGTGCTGTTCCGGAATATAGTCGAGCTGCGACTGCGTACCTTCCATATAGCCCTTACCGGTCCATCCGCCGGAACCAATCGCGATCTTGGCTTGTTCGATTTGATAGCCATCATCCATGACATTCACAGACTGCCCGGTGAGCTGCGCCAGATAGGTATCAACGCGCTCGCGTTGATAATCCTGCAGGACGAAGAAATAGATCGCCGGAATACTCGCCACCGCCGCGACACTGATCGCCATGATCACGCGCCACCACAATCCGGCGAGGAAAATCAGGATCCCGCCTGATGCGAACAACGCCAAAGTTGTACCGAAATCAGGCTGTCTGAAAATCAGGGCTGCCGGCAATGCGATCAAAGCCACCGCTGGCAAATGGATCAAGAAGCCGCCTGAATAATCGGTCCAGCGTTTGTGATAATAGGCCGCCAAAGCCAGGGTCAGCGAGACTTTCATGAATTCTGAGGGCTGAATGCCGACCGGACCGATCTGAACCCAACGCTGCGCGCCGCCGCCTGTTGTGCCGAAAAACTCCACTGCCACCAACAGGATCAGAGTCGCCAGATAGCTTGGCCAGGCGGCCCAGAACCACCAGCGAATGGGGACCAAAGCCGTGATCAGCAAAACCACAAAAGCGACCCCAAATCGAGACGCCTGCCGGACCGGCAGCCCGGCTTCCTGCGGATTCGTAAACGTTGCAGAGTGCAGGATCGCGACCCCGATCATCGCCATCGCGCACAGCATCAGGATCAATCCCCATGGCAACGACTGGACCTGGGTGAAAAACGACTTGCGCGAAAAATCGAGCGAATTGGAACTGCGCGCGACCATACTTACAGCCCCCCGCTGCCTGTACCGCTGCCGCGGCCAGTAGCCGCCGTGCGCGTATAGGACGGGGCGCGGCGGGAATCGATCCGCAGGGCTTCGGCGATGATGTCTCTGGCAACTGGCGCGGCGGCCTTCGAGCCGCCTTCACCATGTTCAACTATGACAGAAATCGCATATTTCGGATCATCATGCGGCGCAT
>CAYGUD010000250.1:2415-4076 GCA_964352865.1 uncultured Hyphomonas sp. | reverse complement strand
GGTCTCAATTGTCGAAAGCACGACGCAGGAAAACAAGGTATCCGTGCAATGAGCCAGAAAAAATGTCCCGTCTGTGAAACTCGTGCCGTCAGCGCCGAATTCAAGCCGTTTTGCACCAAACGGTGTGCGGATGTGGATCTTTCGCGCTGGCTGAAAGGCAATTATGCCATTCCGGGGCGCCCTGCAGACCAAGCCGATGAAGTGCCGGGACGTCCCGACCCTTCAGACGCTTAACGGCGGAATATTAACTCGGCGGCGGGACCAGATCAGGGTCGGGGCCGGGGCCATAGATCGCGGCCATCGAGGCGCGCAGCAAGTTTGGTTCAATTGGCGTCGGGCTCTGAATCATCCCGACAAACGTAATCTCATTCTCCGGATCGACCCAGAACCAGGTTCCGAGGGCGCCATACCAGAAATAAGTGCCTTGCGGGGCGCGCAATTCTGCGACGATTGGATCCTCGATGGTCGCCACCCCGAACCCAAACCCTAGTCCCGCGCCGCTGCCACGGCCGCGCTGACGCGCAGGCTGCTGGCGAAATGTGATCGCATTGGTGCGAAACAGCGCAAGCGTGTCTGGCGAAAGCAGGGGGCCAATTGCACTTCGTCCATCATTTCGCAAAAATTCCAGAAACCGGAAATAGTCGCTTTGGGTCGAATACAAGCCGTGTCCGCCCACATGATAGATTTTGTTCTCTGCGGCTTGCCGAGGGTCTTCTGCGCGGACATAGGTCAAGCCCGAACCGTCATTGCGGGCGACGCCGGTCAAGCGGTCTGATTTGTGCCCGGGGACATAAAAATGCGTGTCGCGCATCCCCAGAGGCACAAATAGTTCCTGTTGAAGGAACGTCCCGAGCCGCTGGCCGGAAATGCGTTCGATGATCGCGCCCTGAAGGTCTGACGCCATCGAATAGTGCCATTCTGCACCAGGCATTGAGGTATATGGAATACGCGCGGCCTGCTCGACCAGTTCGTCGGTGTTTGCAGACTGGCTGATGCCGGAATCGAACAAGCGTTGATTGATCGGACCGCCTGTTTCCTGCCAATAGCCAAATCCGGCTGTGTGGCTCAATAGCTGCGCCATGGTGGGCGGGTGGGGCGCGCGATATGTGTAAAGCGTGCCTTCGGCATCATAATCCCCCAGCGTCTCTGTGCGTTCGAATTCGGGCAGGAAATCAGTGATCGGGTCGCCCAGGTCAAAATGGCCGCGTTCCATCAGGATGAGAAGCCCGACGGCGGTAATCGGTTTGGTCATTGAGCGAATGCGATACAAGCTGGTATCAGAGACGGTCTCCGGCTGTGTCTGGCTGACCGGGCCATAAAAACCTTCCGTCACAATCCGGCCGTCTTGCCAGACGCCAAAACTGATATTCGCGACTTGCGCGGACATCACATAGGCCTGGAGGGTCTGGTGCAGCTCGTCCACGGCGTCGGCGCTGATCACGTGCCGATCTGAGGTGTTGGAGCGTTCGGCCAGGGCCGACGCAGCCTGACAAAACAGCAGAGTCAGCAGCAAGACTCCGGTTTTAAACCATTGGGCCAAATTTTGCGCATCCCGTTCGAAATAAATTTAAACCGAAGTCTGGCGCCCGTTTCTTGAGACGCACGGCATTGGCGCAATGTGGGCGCCTGCGCTTATGAGTCATTCCCCCAGTGTCTCAGAC
>CAYGUD010000250.1:0-2405 GCA_964352865.1 uncultured Hyphomonas sp. | reverse complement strand
TTCTAGCTGTCACGCAAACAGGGCTTGCCCTTCGGAAGTGACTCAATTAGGGAGCCAAAAAGGGAGCTCCCCACATGAAAATCCGACAAGCGATCACCTTTGACGACGTGCTACTGCAGCCCGGCGCGAGTGAGTTCACACCTTCCGAAGTCGACGTCTCGACACAGCTGACCAAATCAATTGGCTTGAATATCCCGCTCATCTCGGCGGCGATGGATACGGTGACAGAGGCGCGTCTGGCGATTGCCATGGCGCAAGTCGGCGGCATTGGGGTCATCCACCGTAACTTCTCTGTCGAAGAGCAAGCGGCGCAAGTGACGCAAGTCAAGAAGTATGAGAGCGGCGTCGTCATGAACCCGGTGACGATTGAGCCGTCAGCGAGCATTGCCGAACTAAAAGCCCTGAAAGAACAAACCGGATTTTCCGGCATTCCCGTGGTTGAAGATGGCAAGCTTGTCGGCATCGTCACCAATCGCGACATGCGTTTCGTCCCGGACCTGAACCAGCGCGTCGGCAGTCTGATGACCCGCGACGTGGTCACTGTGACGATGGATGTTCCGATCGATGAAGCGCGCACATTGCTGCACAAGCACCGGATTGAGCGGCTGGTGATTGTTGATGGGGATGGCAATTGCGTGGGCTTGTTGACCGTCAAGGATATGGACAAGGCGGCGGTGAACCCGAATGCCGCGAAAGATGATGGCGGGCGCCTGCGCGTCGCTGCAGCATCTACGGTCGGCGATGCAGGCTTTGAACGTACGCAAGCCCTCATCGAAGCCGGGGCGGATGCGGTGATCATCGATACCGCACATGGTCACTCAAAAGCGGTTGGCGAAGCGGTGACCCGCGCCAAGAAGATTTCAAACGCGGTTCAGATCATCGCAGGCAATGTCGCCACGGCCGAAGCCACTAAAGCGCTGATTGATGCCGGAGCGGATGCTGTCAAAGTCGGCATTGGACCGGGCTCTATTTGTACCACACGTATCGTGGCTGGGGTCGGCGTCCCGCAACTCACGGCGATTGAAGACTGCGCCAATGCGGCAAGTGCATCCGGTGTGCCGGTGATTGCCGATGGTGGAATCAAATTCTCAGGCGATTTTGCCAAAGCGCTCGCTGCGGGGGCCTCGACGGCAATGATGGGCTCGATGTTTGCCGGTACCGAAGAAGCGCCGGGTGAGGTTTTCCTCTATCAAGGCCGCTCTTACAAAGCCTATCGCGGCATGGGCAGCCTCGGCGCTATGGCGCGCGGCTCAGCGGATCGCTATTTCCAGAAAGATGCGGCGAGCGACAAACTGGTGCCAGAAGGCATTGAAGGCCAGGTGCCGTTCAAGGGCCCAATCAGCCCTATCGTTCACCAGATGGTTGGCGGCCTCCGCGCTGCAATGGGCTATGTCGGCGCGCCGACGATTGCAGAGCTTCATGCCCGGGCTGAATTTGTCCAGATCACTGGGGCAGGGCTACAGGAAAGCCACGTCCATGATGTTCAGATGACGCGTGAATCCCCGAATTATTCTTTGAGTCGAGGGTAGTTTTGAACCCGGCGCCTACTTAGGCGCCCGCCACATTGGTTCCATGACCGGGCTGCCTTCGCCGTCAATATCGAAAACGCCCATCCGCTCGAAGCCGTGGGCGCTGTAGAAGCCGGTATTGGCGGGGTTTGAATTCTCCAGATAGACCGGCATGCCGGCCGCATCGCACGCCGCGAGCACTGGCGCGAGCAAGCCTTTGCCAACCCCTTTGCCGCGCGCTGACGCGGTCGTCCCGATGGTGAATAAGTACATGTGCGGCTCTTTCGGGTGCCAGTCCTGCATTAATTCTGACAGCGCCATGCCGCGCTTGATGGCGCCTGGCGTGCCATGTCGTAATTGACCGAGGGCGAATTTTAACAATCCCATCTGGCTCGGCGCGGCGTCGACCCCTGGCGGCATCCACATGGTCGCGCCGCCAGCGGGATGAGTGTGGCAGAGCCCAGCCGGCAAATACATTTCCCGCGCCATCACGCGAAACATCGAACGAATAGAATTCGGCTTGCCGAAAATATGTTGATTGACGGGATCTGTCGCAAACGCTTCCCCGGTAATATCGGCGACGCGCTTCCAATCGGCCTGGCTGGCACGGGTGAGATCGGTTTGGCTGAGATCAATATCCATCATCGGAGTGTCGAGCCGCAGCGTCTGGAAGGCAAGGAAAAAGCGCAAACTCAGAGACGCTTTCGCCGGAGTGTGGGGGGGAAAGATGGGAGGTAAATCGACTGGGTTCAACCTGAATAGAGGCCTGTCCGAAATCGTTACATCACCGCGAGTCGGTCCTAGCCCCTCTCCCGCTGCCGAGAGAAGGGGGCGCGTGAGGATGGCCATGCGAGTACGACTAAACGTCTCTCCATTCCTGTCGCTCTCCACGGCTGA
>CAYGUD010000249.1:0-4094 GCA_964352865.1 uncultured Hyphomonas sp. | reverse complement strand
GACCAGGCTGGTTTCGAACAATCGGACCTGGTCTTCGAATGGGATATCCAAAACGGGCGGCGGCGGCGTATGAGCGTCGGCTTGCGGTGTTGGGGGTGTCGCCGACGCGGATAAGTCAGCAGCCGGTCGCCACGGTGAGGCGAAAGGATCAAGCGCGGCAGGGTCAAACTGGACGGGATCGGTCAGTTGCTCGGCAATGGCGCGATAGGTTATGCGCTGGGCAAAATTGCGCAGCTCGCGAACATTACCAGGCCAGGTATGCGCGTCCATGGCAGCTATGGCGGATGGCGCAAAACCTGGGAAATCTTCCGCCATTTCACGCGCCATGCGCCGGGCAAAAAAGTCGGCCAGCAAGGATATGTCGGCCGGCCGCGCCCGCAAGGGAGGCAGGGTAACAACATCAAAGGCCAGACGGTCGAGCAAGTCGGCCCGGAACTCGCCGCGGGCGGCCTTGCTCGGCAAGTCGACATTTGTCGCCGCAACGACACGGACATCTGTGGTCAGGACTTTCTCACCGCCGAGGCGCTGGAATTGGCCATATTCAACCACCCGTAACAGTTTCTCCTGAACTTGCATTGAGGCCGTTGCGATCTCGTCCAGAAAGAGCGTGCCCCCATCGGCGAGTTCAAATCGGCCAAGCCGTCGATCAGTGGCGCCCGTAAAGGCGCCGCGTTCATGCCCGAACAATTCGCTGTCGAGCAATTGCTCTGACAGGGCGGCGCAATTGACTTTGACGAATGGACCATCCCAGCGCCGCGACAGGAAGTGCATCCGCTCACCGATCAGCTCCTTACCCGTACCGCGTTCGCCAATGATCAAGCAGGGGCGGTCCAATGGCGCCAGCCGGGAGACATGCTCCTGTGCTTCCAGCCAACTCGGGTCCTCGCCAATCAGCTGTGGGGTCTGATTACCAATCATGTGGTGTATATAGCGAAATCTATTAGCGAAAACAACTAAAATAATTAGCAGAATATACTAAAGATACTCAAGACCGTCGCCCCGAAATTAAAAAATATGTATATTAAACAGCGCACTAAGGGTTTAATTCAAAACTGGCACGGTCCTTGAAATGTAATTGGCACAGTGGCCAACGCGGTCGCTGGCCAGAAGGAAAGAAAAAAACATGACTGAGCGCTCTTACGACAAAGGTTACGGTGACACGAACTATGACCAGGCCCGCCGTGAGAGTGGCCGTTTTGGCCGCTACCTCTCCTCCCGCACACCAGAGACATGGATGTTCTTTGTGGCTGGTGTCTTCCTCGGCGGCTTCTTCTTCTAAGAGCTGATCACAGCCAAAAGAAACCGCGTTTCCTCCCACACCCCTAACGACCCCAAAAGATACAAGGAAAAAATATCATGGGAATGTTCTCTCGCCTTGGCGACATTATCAACTCCAACATCAACGCGATGCTGGACGGTGCTGAAGACCCAGAAAAAATTGCCCGCCTGATGATTCAGGAAATGGAAGACACTCTGGTTGAAGTCCGCACTGCCGCCGCCCGCGCGATGGCTGACAAAAAAGAAATGCAGCGTGAGATCAAGCATTACACGACCCTGCGCGACGACTGGGAAACCAAAGCCGGCCTCGCAATTGATAAAGGCCGTGAAGATCTCGCTCGCGGCGCTCTCATCGCCAAGCAAAAAGCCGAGCAGGAAACAGCCCGCCGCGAAGAAGCGATGGAACTGGCCGACGAAGCTTTTCACAAGCGTCAGGACGATCTGACCCGTCTGCAAGCCAAACTCGACGAAGCAAAAGCCAAGCACCGCGCGCTGATGATGCGCCGGGAAGCCGCTGAGCAGCGCATCCGGGTTCGCAGCCAGACTTATGATACCCGCGTAGATGATGCCCTGGCGCGCTATGCAAATGTCGAGCGTAAAGTCGACGAGATGGAAGCCTATGCTGATGCTATTCGCGGTGTGGAGCCAACGCTCGAACAAGAGTTCGCCGCCCTCGAGCGCAATGACGCGATCGAAGAAGAATTGACCGCGTTAAAGAAAAAGCGCGCCAAGTCTGCGCCAAAACCAACAAAACCTGCTGACAAGAAGGAGGCCTAGACTATGCTACTACCTTTCATGATCTTGGCGGGTTTTATGACCGCAATCACCGCGCCGGGCCTGATCGCCCTGCATATTGAAGACCGCCGCAAGGCAAAAACTGAGGCTGCTCACTGATGGAAGAAGAATTCATCATTGCCATTGTGGCGATTGGCGCAATCTTCATCGTCTTCCCGGGTATGATTTTCCACTACATCACATTGTGGCGGAAGCAGAAAACGCTGATGCCGGATGACGAACGAATGCTCGAAGATCTCTGGCGCTCTGCCAGAGCGATCGAGCGCCGGATCGAGACCGTCGAGGAATTGCTCGACGCTCAGGACGAAGAAGAACCGCGCCGTCGCCCGTTAAAGCCTCGTCGGTTTGAGGATTAAATCATGACGCGCAGAAGACGACACTATCGTCCATTAAGAGACGAAATTCACACAAGCAGAGAAGAAGAAGAGATGTTCCGCTCCCCCAATCCAAAACGTTTTTATCGGTCCCGGACTGACAAAGTATGGTTGGGTGTTTGCGGCGGTATCGCCGAGCGATTTGGCTGGGAACCGACATTGGTTCGAGTTCTGTTCGGTCTCAGTATCTTCATGTTTGCCGGACCATTTGCGATATTTGCTTATGTCATTGCCGCCATGGTCACGCCGAAAGAGCCGTTTGGGCGCGCCAGTCTGGCGCCCGAAGAAGAGCAATTCTGGCGCAATGTTTCAGATCGCCCGCGGGTCACCGCATCAGGCCTGAAATACACGTTCATGGACCTTGAAGAGCGGCTGCGAAATATCGAACGCAACGTCACCGATGAAGAATGGCGGCTAAAAAAAGCCTTTCGGGATCTAGAACAAAATTAAAGAATGGGTTACAGCTGTAACCAGGGATCAGGTAAGTTAAGGATAAAAGGGGAGATTCCCATGACACGCAAGGCCATCAGAAGCGGTATTCGAACAGGTTTACTCGTCGCTGCTGCCCTCTCTGTCGCCGCCTTTGCCAGCGTCAAAGACGATGGTGTACAGCTCGCAGCAGGCGGTGTTGAGATGACGCTTAAAGCGTCAGTCGACAAAGGTTTGATGATCAGCTTCATTGCGCCAGAATAAGGCGCACGACACAAAATTCTGCTCCGGCACCCACTCTCTATCCCTGAACGCACACCAGAGAGCGCCGGACCAGGAGCTACCCCACTAGATGGGGGGAAGTCTCGCAAGCTACTGCGAGGCTTCCGGCGTAAGGACGCGGCTCCGGCGACTACCTTTCTGATACATGTGCGAGGGGCTTAGTTGGGGCGAGTTTGGGACGCTATGCGTTTTCTCGCATCGGTCAGAACGCGAAAGCTACATTTCTGCATTGTATAGGCAGGGAGTTTAACTCCTTCGAAGCCATGTGTTATGCTTTAACAATTGGCGACGATCAGATTGACCTACGTTTCGCGTGCCCTCAGGTATAGGTACAGAAATTCGCCAAACTAATTAGGCACTTTGTGAGGGAGGTGAGTTTGATTGGCCACTTACGGTTTTTGATCTTAATACCACTTGCGTTCCTATCGTCCGCAACCTCCGGCGCCGGTCCAGTCAGCGATGCAGAGTTGCGTCAGGCACGATTCGAAGAGTTGTATATCAAAGCCTATGATTGTCATTCCCACGAGGAGTATGTTTGCTCTGCCTACCACTTCGATATGCTGCTTGACGTCAGTAAAGGTATCCCAACTGCTGATCTTCATCGGATCAAAATTGACTACGCCTACAGTCTGTATTTGATGGGCAAAATGGAAGGTTTTGAAAGCTTTAAGAGTTTTTTCGACATGAAGGAAATTCTGTTTGAGGCTAAAGATGCCTTATTCACGTCGGGATATGGAGCCTCATATATAGATTCAATCATCACAATGGAGTTAATCCAGGATGTGGGCGTCTGTAATGATGAATCGCAATCACTCATCGACGAAATGCATCTTGATCTATCGAACCGAGGCAAGTTCCCCGATAAATCAGAGTTTAGTGATATCGAGAAGAGCTCCATCGGGGCAAAGTCGGACGTAATCATCGATCTGAGTAAAG
>CAYGUD010000248.1:0-4100 GCA_964352865.1 uncultured Hyphomonas sp. | reverse complement strand
AACCGATGCTGGTCGCAAAGCCTTTGATGAAGCCGCGCCGGAAGTGTTGGCCGCCGATGAAATTCTGACCGAAGAGTTGCGAAAGTCTCGCCGTGAGAGCCTGCTATTGTCACTGGCGATCATTTCTGGCGACTTTGAGGAGGAGGAAGAAGAGCCTCGCAAATCGAAAAAGAAAAAGAAGAAAAAGAAAAAGAAGAAAAAATAGGCGTTAGGCCTGATCTTCTTCCTGCTGCAATCGCTCCAGCCGCGCCTTTGAGAGGTGTTCGCGGAGCAGACTGAACCCAATCATCAAGACCGGAAGGACGATCCCGATAATCGTGATCGACCAGACATAGATCGCGTCATCTGCATAATCTGGCATGGCTAGTGTCCCTCCAGCTTGCGGGCCAGCAAACGATCGCCTTGCTGGGTATAAACCTCAGAGCGCATCAGCATCATGATCATCGCAGCGGCGAGCAATGTATGACCGCCAAAGCCCCAGAGAAGCTGCTGCAAATAGACCGGGTTCATGCCGCTGCCTGCTTCGCGCGGTTCTGGGCTGCCAATTGAGATCACGCTGGACGGTTGGTGGATCGTCGTTGTTTGCCACATATCGACGGATACCTTGATGATCGGGACATTCACGATGCCGACCATGGCGAGGATCGCTGCGGCGCGGGCTGCTTTTTGGCGCGTCTCAAGCGCAGCTCGCAATGCCATATAGCCAAGGAAAAGGAAAAACAGGACCAAGACTGACATCAGACGGCTGTCGCCAAGGATCAGATTGTGCCAACCCGCGCCCCAACCCTTTTGGCCCCAGATCGATCCCGTAATGAAACAGAGCGCGGTATAGCCGGCGCCAATCGGAGCGATTGCGCGCGCTGCGACATCGGCGAGCTCGTGCCGCCAGATGTACCAAACGAAACTGGCCCCTGCGAGTGCCGCATAAAGGCCCATACAGAGCCAGGCGGATGGCACATGTGTGAACATGGCGCGCATCAGGTCGCCGCCTTGGCGTTCATCCGGGGGGACGACCAGCAAGCCATTATACAGGCTCCACCCCACCATTACGAGGCCGAGCGCAAAGCAAATCGGCACAGCGAGGCGCGAGAACCGCATGAAGCGCAGAGGGTTTGCGAGATAAGACAGCATTCTGGACAGATAGCCTTCCTCTACTCCGCCGCCAACCGCAAAGCGGCCCCCATCGCAGCGGGTGCGACACCAAGCGCAAACAGGGTACAGGCGGATAGGAACAGGAAGCTTGGGCTATCGAGGCCTGCCTCCACCATCTGCACCCCAAAGATCAGTGCCGGGACGTAGAGCGGCAGCGCAATCAGCGCGATCAACAGACCGGCGCGCGACACGCTCGCTGACAAGGCCGCCGCGACGCCGCCCCAGAGGAAAAAGACCAGTCCGCCCATGGCATAGCCGAGCATGGCCGGGATCATTTTCGCGCTTGGAACACCGAGCATGAAGCCGATGAGAGGCGTCAACAGAACCAATGGAAAGCCAGACACCAGCCAATGGGTGAGGGTCTTGATCGCCGCGATCAGCGAGATGGAGCCCGCATCCTGCAGCCAAAGATCGAGCGCCCCGTCTTGCAGGTCGGCCTGAAAGACCCGCTCCAGGGTCACCATGGACGAGAGGGCGAGCGCCAACCAGAGAATGCCCGGTCCAACGCGGCTGAGCAGTTCGGCTTCCGACCCAAGTGTGAATGGCACCATCGTGGCGGTGCCTGCAAAGAACCCAAGCGGCAATAATAAACCAGCACCATTCGCCCAGGCCTCTGATAGCGAAGACCGAAATGCGGAAAGAAGGGGAGAGGCCGTCACAGCGTCACCTCATCATCCGCTCTGATCGGCGACGCGCCATGCAAGGCCGCGATCACGGCACCGCCCGAAGCCCGGTGCGTTTCAATCCGATGTGCCAAGAGCGCCTGGCCATCTGTATCGAGCGCGTTGAACGGCTCATCCAGGAGCCAGACGTCGCGATCTTCGAGCGCGAGGCGGGCCAATGCCGTGCGACGTTTCTGCCCGGCCGAGAGCATCCGGCAGGGCACATTTGCGGGCCGCGCCATGCCAATATCGCTCAGGACCTTGCCGACATCGCGCGCGCTGCCCCAGACTCGCGCCCAGTGGCGCAAATGGCTGCGCGGTGTTTCATGTGCTTTGAGGCCATTTGTGTGGCCTATCCAATGGTGCAGACCGGCGCGGTGGATCGTCCCGGCTTGAGCCTCTGACAGTCCAGCGAGTTGTCGCAGCAGCGTGGTTTTGCCTGACCCGTTGGCGCCGCGAAGCAGGACGAGTTCGCCAGAATTGACGGTCACTGAGACATCACGAAACAGCACCCGCTCGCCGCGCACAGCGCCCAGGCCGTCGCCATGAAGAAGCGGTGACTTACTCACCGAGTCGCGCATCCTTTAATCCGTTCGGTCGCATCAATTGCCTTAAGGGGTCTGCCGCCCTATCTGAAGGGCATACATTCAGGTGCGCCTGCATAGCGCGCGCGTTAACACAACTCAGAGAGGTTCGATTGCCCATGCCTTCCCTCGACAGCTTCAAGGCTCGTAAGACACTGACCGTAAACGGTAAGGATTACACTTACTACTCCCTCAATGCCGCAGCCGAAAATGGACTCGGCGATGTGTCCAAGCTTCCGGCATCCTTGAAAGTCCTGCTTGAAAACATGTTGCGCAATGAAGATGGCACGAGCGTCACCAAGGACGATATCGTCGCGTTCAAAACCTGGCTCGATAATGGCGGAAAAGTTACGCACGAGATTGCCTATCGCCCGGCGCGTGTCCTGATGCAGGATTTCACAGGGGTGCCTGCCGTCGTTGACCTTGCCGCGATGCGCGATGCCGCGGAAAAACTCGGCGCGAGTGCGGAGGATATCAACCCGCAAGTGCCAGTGGATCTGGTCATCGATCATTCGGTCATGGTGGACAGCTTTGCCGGGCCTGAGAGCTTTCGGCGCAATGTCGAAATGGAATATGAGCGCAATCAGGAACGCTATGAGTTCCTGCGCTGGGGCTCGACCGCATTTGAGAATTTCCGCGTTGTCCCGCCCGGCACCGGTATCTGCCATCAGGTGAATCTAGAATATCTCGGTCAAACCGTTTGGACCAAGGACGAGGACGGCGAGACCATCGCTTATCCAGACACCTGCGTGGGCACCGACTCACACACGACCATGATCAATGCGCTCTCTGTACTCGGATGGGGTGTAGGCGGGATTGAAGCGGAAGCGGCGATGCTCGGTCAGCCCGTATCGATGCTGATCCCGGAAGTGATCGGCTTCAAACTGACTGGCAAATTGCCGGAAGGTGCGACGGCGACAGACTTGGTTCTCACCGTCACTAAGATGATGCGCGATTATGGCGTGGTGGCGAAGTTTACCGAATTCTTCGGCCCGGGCCTGGATAACCTGACCCTGGAGGACCAAGCGACGTTGTCGAACATGTCGCCCGAATTTGGCTCGACCTGCGCCTTCTTCCCGGTCGATCCGGACACGATCAACTATATGACCAATACGGGCCGCGAGGATGACCGCATTGCTTTGGTCGAAGCCTATGCCAAGGCACAAGGCTATTGGCGGCCGGACATGGATGACCCGACCTTTACCGACACGATTGAGCTCGATCTCTCAACTGTCGTGCCAAGTATTTCGGGACCAAAGCGCCCGCAAGACCAAGTGCTCCTGTCTGAAGCGGACACCAAATTTGCCGAAGCTCTGGTCAAGGAGTTTGGCACCGCAGCTGATGATACGACCGCCATACCTGTTGAGGGGCGAGACTTTACCGTCACGCATGGCGACGTGTTCATTGCGGCGATCACCTCCTGCACCAATACCTCGAATCCAAGCGTGCTCATCGCGGCGGGCTTGCTGGCGCGTAAAGCAGCAGCGTTGGGCCTCAATCGCAAGCCCTGGGTGAAGACCTCCTTCGCACCGGGCTCTCAAGTGGTGACCGATTATCTGGACAAAGCCGACCTGACCAAAGACTTGAACGCGCTTGGGTTTAACCTGGTGGGCTATGGCTGCACGACGTGTATCGGCAATTCGGGCCCGTTGCAGCCTGAGATCGCCAAGGCCATTGCCGATGGCGACTTGGTGTCGTGCTC
>CAYGUD010000247.1:0-4114 GCA_964352865.1 uncultured Hyphomonas sp. | reverse complement strand
AAGGGGAATAGAAGATGCGAATTTTGATACTCACAGCGTTGAGCGGGCTCACATTGGCGGCCTGCGATCAGTTCACTGAGCAGGCGACCATTGAAGCCGAGGCGCCGCCCGAACTGGTGCAGGCGGAGCAAACCCCTGCGCCTGAGCCAGCACTTCCTGAGCCGGACAATATCGCTGAGCGAAAAACAGCGACGATTGACTGGACCGCCGCTCGAACAGATTTCGCCGCGCGCGATACTGATGATGGCGCGATGGCACAAGTGGCGAGCGCCGGTTCACCCGCCGTGCCAGTTCTATTGCCAGATGAACCGATTGGTATTGCGTCCGCTGGCGGCGAAGAGGCGTTGCAGTTTCGGCCGCTCGCGGACGGCTATTTCGCGGTCAAGAAAGGCGAGATCTACGATTTGATCATCAACGGAACAGACCGCCTGGTTGCGTCTCCGGAGGGCGCTGGCGCTGCGAGTGATACGGAACTGGACTTCGAGGAAACCATGACAGGCGCGCAAGTCTCATTCAGCCGATACGGCGCGTCATATTTAGTCGAATTTATGTGTAATGATCCAGCTACGGCCTCAAAAGGCAGTTGTGTCAGCGAAGCAGAAGCGGTCGCTGAAGTAGAGAAACTACTAATTGCGGGGACGCGATGATGACGAAACACTGGGGACTGATAGTCGTATCAGCCCTGGCCCTTGCCGCATGTGATGTGGTGCGTGTGCCAGGCGATGGCCGAGACGCTCCAACACCAGCCGCGCCAATTCCGGACGGCGCGCCAGGTCCGGCGCCGCCATCGGTGCCGGTAACGGACCCGTATAATGAAGGCACGGATGACGATGTCACGAATGTGCCTGTGAGCAATCCGGAAACGCCGGACACGCCGGCGACCGATCCGGTCGATGAGACCCCGGATGATCCGGATACGCCGATCGATAACGTGACTGATGTACCAGTAGATACACCGGACAGTCCTGATGCGCCCCCAATCGATGATCCGGACGATGATACGCTGATTTTGGATCCAGAAGAAGATGACCCGACGGTTTCTCCAGCGCCGCCAGATCCAGAACCGCTGCCCGTAAAGTTCGAATATTATGCGCCGGGCGATTTGATTCCGGGAACGGGTAATGGCCGTATCGACAATCTGATCTACGCGCCGAACATGGTGTTTCCGATCAAAAGTGCGCCGACCTGGCCGCAATCTATGGTTTATCGACTCGGCGGCGCGGTGGGCGGGGATCAGTGTGATCCGGCCAATTATGACATTCCGTGGCGCGACAATTTTTGTGAAAAGAGAACGTCGACCCGCAACACGCCATTGTGTCCAACGAACAAAGTTCATCAAGGCCAGGATATCAGGGTTGGCTCCGCTGCAGATTGCAATGCCTTACGCGGCCAGGCCAAGCGCGATCGCGGCTTGCATGAAGTAGTGGCGGCTGAAGACGGAATCATTCAGCACATTGGGACTTATTCTGTGCAATTGAAGGGCACCGAAACCGGTAATCTCTATTCCTACTTGCATATGAATATGCGCCGCTTGCGGGTGTCTGCACTTGATACAGTAGAAGCTGGTGACACGCTCGGTTTTGTATCCAGCGATTTCGGATCGACGCCAACAACCTTCCATCTGCACTTTGAAATAAAAGCGCCAATTGAGGGCGAAGGCATTGTACACGTACCGCCTTATATGTCGCTCGTCGCGGCTTATGAGCGCCGCGAAGAAGGCGTCGGAAGGGTCGTGGAGGATGACAATGTCGCGATTGCCAGCGTGCCTGTGATTGTCGACCCGAGCAAGCTGGTCGAATAGGCGCAAACTGTAGCTTTGCCCACAGATTCCTCAATAAGATCAGGGAACGGACTCACTGTTGCCAAAGTTTAAACTGTTAATGACTTGTAAACGGCACGAATATTGAGTCATGTGATCGAAACACCACATTATGCGAGCGAGTTTAGTAGATGACAGCGGCTGAAAAGCTCCCAGTAGAATACACTGAAGCCCACAATGATGACGGCAAGCCTGTTGTTACGCTTATCGGCGCAGATATATCCGAAGCTTATCTCGATGATGCTGAACCCAGCCCGACTGTGGCGGCGCTCGGGCGCTTCTGGAAGCGAATCGTAAATACCGCAAAATTTGGTTTGGTTCTGGCGCTTGTAGGTGGCTACCCGGCAATGATCGTGATGGGCCACAAAGTAGATTCCAGCGCGATTGTGCTTTCTTCTGCTGCACCATGGCACTCGAATGACACGGGCACAGCGATGACTTTGCTGGGGCGCGAATTGACAGTTGCTGGATGGGCCAATGATCGGTCCTGGTGGCACCCGCAAGCGCAACTGACAGCCTTGCCAGCCTGGCAAGACGGCATCACAGGCGCTTTGTCAGACTATGCTGTGCTCGCTTCAGAACATGCGGCGCTTCAGCCCGGCGCGCCGGATACGGACCTTCTCGCAGCGGCGCGGTTACTGGCGCCAGCTCAAGAAGCCGAAGCAATCCCGAGATTGAATGCAGCTGCTGAAGCACTGCAAAGCTATGAGGGTCGTTTGTCACGTGGTTTGGCCGCTCAACCCAAGGGGCAAGGCGTCCTGCTTGACGAATTGGCGCTTTATCAGCGCTGGTCGACGCAGTCCCAGGCAATGCTTCGGTCGAGTGTCGATCGCGCTGAAGGCTGGCCCGCGTCGCGCGAAGATATTCAAGCGCTGTACAAGGCCCGGGCCTACGCTCAAGTTGCGTCGCAAATGATCATGTCGTCTCTGATCCAGGAGCCTGATCTGGTGCGTTCACGCGATGCACGGGAAGCCCGCGACCGCGCAATCTTTGCCTGGCGCCGTGCTGCGATGTTCAATCCACTGATCATCTCAAGCCAGGCGGGTACCGGCAATTTTCTGTCCGATCACCCCGCCGCGATGATGTACTATCTGTCCGAAATTGATACAGCGACAGCAGACTTCATTGACGCCCTGGAAAAACAGGATGTTGAAGTGATTTCGGTCGCAGCCGTCGATACCGCTGAATAACTGCAGAATCGCGACCTTGATTTCAGGCACTGTCCAGCACATTTAAGACCTTACTCCTGCTTGAAAGAAAGGTCTTTGGGCCGCTATGTTTATTCAAACCGAACCGACTCCAAACCCAGATACACTGAAATTCCTGCCTGGTCAGGTTGTGACAGGTACCACGGGACCATATGATTTTGCGGCGATGAATGAAGCAGGGACCAGCCCGCTCGCTCAGGCGCTGTTTCAGGTCCAAGGTGTCGTTCGCGTATTTCTGGGCAGCGATTTTATCTCTCTCAGCAAAGACCCCGACACCGATTGGAAACACGTTCGCCCGATGGCACTGGCCGCGATTATGGACCATTTTGTTGCCGGGCTACCCGTTATGGCGACAGATGGAATGCCTGATCCCGCTGCCGAGGCAGGTGCGTCTGCGTCTGACTATGAAGGTGAGACGGCAGAAATCGTCGGCGAAATTATCGAGCTTATTGAAACCCGCGTTCGCCCAGCAGTGGCGCAAGATGGCGGAGATATCGTTTTCCATGGCTTCGACCAGGAGTCGGGTATCGTGCATCTCGCCATGCGCGGCGCCTGTGCTGGTTGTCCATCTTCGACGATGACGCTTAAACAAGGCATCGAGAACATGCTCAAAGCCTATGTTCCTGAAGTGACAGCGGTCGAAGCCGCGCTCTAATTCGGCGCCTAAACTTGACTTCCGTGCCGCCGATGCGCGAGGCGGCTGAATGAATTCTAGTCTGTTCCCCATCGCATTGTGTTTGCTGTCTGCAATTACTGTGGCTGCGACCAACTTGTTTGTGAAACGCGGCGGCGATGTGCTGTCGACCCGAATGGTGGTGTCGATCGCCATGATGCTCAGCGTCGTGCCCTTCGTGCCCTTCGTACCGATGCCAACGCCAGAAATATGGGGGGCTTTGGCGATCTCGGTTGTCGTGCACTGGTTCTATCAGTTTGCGATGATCCGCGCCTTACATCGCGGCGACCTTTCTCTGGTTTTCCCTGTGATGCGGGGTCTGGCACCTTTGCTGACTGCGATCATAGCGACTATGGTCCTTCACGAGTCTCCCAGCCTTTTGGGCTGGTTCGGATTGTTGCTTGCCACGGCTGC
>CAYGUD010000246.1:0-4118 GCA_964352865.1 uncultured Hyphomonas sp. | reverse complement strand
GGAAACGACCATTGAGCGGATCGTGGTGCATGGCGGCGATTTGAAAGAAGCGATCGCCGGACAATCCGTCACTCTGACCTTCACCGATGAAGTTGACACGTCACGCGGCGATGTGATTTGCGCCGCGTCTGACCCGGCTGAAGTTGCCGATCAATTCCAGGCCCGTGTGCTATGGATGGCGGATTCCGACATGCTGCCGGGACGTCGCTACTTGTTGAAAATTGGCGCCAAGACCGTCACGGCGACTGTGCTGGATTTGAAATTCGGCATCGACGTGAACACTCTCCGAGACAAGCCGGCCAAGACGCTGGGTTTGAATGATTTCGGCGTGCTGACCCTGGCGCTCGATCAGCCGATTGCGTTTGATCCTTATGATATCAATCGCGAAACAGGCGGGTTCATCCTGATTGATCGGCTGACCAATAATACAGTTGGTCTGGGTCTGCTCGATTTTGCGTTACGCCGGGCCGGGAATATTCACTGGCAAGCGCTGGATGTCGACCGCGACGCACTGGCGCGCCAGAAAGAGCAGAAGCCAGCGGTGCTTTGGTTCACCGGGCTGTCGGGATCCGGCAAATCGACAATTGCCAATGCCTTGCAGCAAAAGCTCTTCGCCCTGGGCAAGCACACATTCGTGCTCGACGGCGACAATGTTCGACACGGTCTCAACCGCGATCTCGGCTTTACCGATGCGGACCGGGTTGAGAATATTCGCCGTGTGTCGAATGTCTCGAAACTGATGAGCGATGCTGGGCTGATCACTCTGGTCAGCTTCATCTCGCCGTTCCGGTCTGAGCGCCAAATGGCGCGGAACTTGATGTCCAAAGGGGAATTTGTCGAGATCTATGTTGATACGCCGCTCGATGTTGCTGAAAAGCGTGACGTCAAAGGTCTGTATAAACGCGCCCGCGCGGGTGAGATCAAGAATTTCACAGGTCTCGATAGCCCATATGAGGCGCCGGAAGATCCTGAAATCCGGATTGATACTGTTGACCAAAGCCCTGAAGAGGCGGCCGAACAGATCATTGTCTGGATGCGTGAGCGGGGCTGGTTCGAGGTCTAGTTTCGATGCCGTTAGACTAGGGCCTCTTTCTTTTCCTCAATCTCCATCCAGTCTAGTTCGGCCTGTTCGAGTTCTGCTCGGGCGGCTTCCAATCTGGTATTGATGCGCTGAAACTCGTCAGGATCACGGGAAAACAGATCTGGATCGGACAATTTGCGCTCCAGGTCAGCCATCTCTGCTTCCAGTTGCGGCATCACAGTTTCAACTTCTTTCAAGCGGTGCTGATCCTTGAAGCTGAGCTTGGTTTGCTTCTTTGGCTCTGATGGCTTCGATTTTGCGGCCTTGGATTTCTTCGCGGCATTGGCGGTCTTGCCGGAATTGCCTTTGATCTGCGATTGAGAATCGCTCCATCCGCCCGCTGTTTCCACCCATTTGCCGTCACCGACAGGAACCAGGCAGGACGTCACAGTCGCATCCAGAAACGATCGGTCATGGCTGACCAGGATCAGCGTGCCTTCAAAGTTAAGCAGCATGTCCTCAAGCAAATCCAGCGTTTGCATATCAAGATCATTCGTCGGCTCGTCGAGCACTAGAACATCTGTCGACAAGGCCAAGGCAATGGCCAATGTCAGCCGGTTGCGTTCGCCGCCTGAAAGTGCCGATACCGCCTGGCGCAATTGCTCTGGCTTGAACAGAAAGTCTTTGGCATAGGCCGCGACATGACGCTGTTTGCCCTGAACCATGAGACTGTCCCCGCCTTGTGGGGCGAGCGCTTCCCACAGCGTATCTTTAGGCCGCAAAGTCTCGCGGGTCTGATCCAGATGTGTGATCCGGATCGAAGGATTGATTTTGACATTGCCGCTATCGCGCTCAAGTTCATCCAGCATCAGTTTGAGCAGAGTGGTCTTGCCGACGCCATTTGGACCAATCAAACCGAGCCGATCGCCACGTAGAATCTTGAAGTCCAGATCCTCGACGATTTTGAGATCGCCATAGGATTTGGTCAGACCGAAAGTCTCGATCACTTTGCGCGATTGGCTACCTGCATCCTCGGCGCTGATCCCGGCCTGAGCTTTCTGCGCAATAATGGCCGCTTTGCGTCGTGAGGCTTCGGCGCGCATACCTTTGAGCTTATGCAGCCGGCCCATATTGCGCGCCCGTCGGCCCGTGACGCCGCGCTTAAGCCAGTGTTCTTCCGCTTTCAGCTGGGTTTTGATTTTTTCGAGTTGGCGAATTTCCGCGATTTCAATCTCTTCGGCCCAGCGCTCAAAATCGGCATAGCCTTTCGGGCTTTTCTGCACGGCCCCGTCCCGCAGCCAGAGCGTATTCGTGGTCACATTCTCCATGAAGCGGCGATCGTGACTGACCAGAAGGACAGCGCCGTGAAAGCCGGTCAACCGGCTCTCCAGCGTTTCGATCATTGGCACGTCGAGATGGTTGGTCGGCTCGTCCAGAAGCAAGACGTCAGGATCCATGGCAAATGCCTTGGCCAGCGCCGCGCGGCGCATTTGTCCGCCAGACAATGTGTTCGGATTGGCCGCCGGGTCGACTCCAAAATGACCCAGTTCTGCTTCGGCGCGCCAGGGTTCTGCATCGCTCGATGTTGCAAAATCGAGGACGGTTTCGAATTGGCTGAGATCGGGTTCCTGCTCGACGGTTGTGATGACTGTACCGGGGTGGATCCACAGCTCGCCATCATCCGGCTCAAACCGTCCGGTGATCAGACGCATCAGTGTCGACTTGCCAGCCCCGTTTCGGCCGACCAGCGCCGCGCGCTCGCCCTTGGCCAAGGTAAACGTCACGCCTTCAAATAGCGGCTTGCCGCCAAAGGCGAGGCGGACATCGGTGAGGGTCAGGATGGGGAGGGACATGCCCTTAGGCCTTCAACTTGTATCCAGACCGCAGCATCCACCAGACCCCTGCAGAGGCGAAGAAAGCTGAACCGCCGCTGACCAGAACACCGATCATGACATCTGAATTTGCAGCGCCGAGGAAGCCATAGCGGAAGCCATCGATCAGATAGAAAATCGGATCAAAATCCGCCAGTGATCTGAACGGGTCGACCAGGACATTAATGTCGTAAAATGTTCCAGAGAGGAAAGTCAGCGGTACGATCACGAAATTGGACACCGCGGCCAGATGGTCAAACTTGTCGGCCCAGATCCCGCCCATAGCGCCAATCGCCGCCAAGAAAATCGTCGCCATCAGGCCAAACCAGAGCACCGGCCAGATATGCGCCACTGACAAATCCGCAAGGCCGCTAAAGTGAATACCAATCGCTGCAATCACGCCGACCATCACACCGCGCGTCACGGCGCCAAAGATAAAGCCAATGGCCAATTCGACGGGTGATAGCGGCGGCATCAGGAAGTCGACCTGACTGCCCTGAACTTTGGCAATTGTCAGGGAGCTCGATGAGTTTTGAAAGGCGTTCTGCAACATCGCCATGACAATCAGGCCCGGTGCCAGGAAACTATTATAGTCCAGCCCGGCAAAATCTCCGCCTAACTCACCGCGATTACCGAAGGCGAGCTTGAACACAGTCATGAACAGAAGCGTTGAAATGACCGGTGCCAACAGGGTTTGCATCCAGACCTTCATAAAACGGCCTACTTCTCTCTTATACAGAGTCCACAGACCGAGCCAGTTAACGGCGCCATAGGTGCGGGGCTTCGGAGGTGATAGAAGAGAGTGAGATGTATCAGGCATGACCGCACACTTAAGAGGTGACTCGGCGTTTGGCGATAGGTTAAAAACTATCCACAACGGCTACTATATATTGATTGCCTGTGGACAGCGGTGATCAGCATCTTGTGTTTCGTTTCGCCCCTGATACGATATATAGCGTTGGAGCGGGGCTGAGGGCATCGCTCACATCTATATCTAGGGGCTGCCAAGGAGCGGGGTTAATCGCATGGCTTGGACTGAAGATCGAGTAGAAGTACTGAAGAAGCTATGGGCAGAGGGCCATTCGGCCAGCCAAATAGCAAAAGAATTAGGCGGCGTGACCCGCAATGCCGTGATCGGCAAAGTGCATCGTCTGGGGCTGTCTGGCCGCGCGACACCGTCGCGTCCCGACAAGCCGCCCCCACCTCTCGCGACACCGCAGCCGCGT
>CAYGUD010000245.1:0-4121 GCA_964352865.1 uncultured Hyphomonas sp. | reverse complement strand
TGGTCGGCGAGGACATCGATGTGCCGTCGAGCACGATCGCGAAATTCCGATTCATATTGTTGCGGGTCAGATTGTAGAATTTAGTCGCTGCGGACGAATTCAATCGGAAACATACTGCCGGGAAGTTCGCCTCATCAAAGCAGCGGTTCGCGGTTGCGATATCTGCGCCTGTGAGTTCCGGAATACGATTGATCAGGATTTGCCCGTAATCAATCGAATCGACCAATTCCTCTTGCGGAGGTGGCCGTCCTGACGTGACCGCGGCACGGATCGCCGACTGATCGAGATTTGCCATATTGAAGGTCAGACGTCCGGCTTGGCTGAGAATATCCTTGATCCGCTTGGGATCTGCCTCTCCTGGCGCTTCCAGAATGATTCGATTGTCGCCTTGCGGTGTGATCGAAATCTCAGCAACGCCATCCGGGTCAATTCGGCGACGAATGATTTCCATCATTTTGGATTGAGCATCTGCCGCTAGCGCCGTGCGCGCATTGTTCGGGACCGTCAGCTGAATAAAGCGATCTCCTGTACGCTCGACGGTGAACAAATTGGTCTGGGTGGTGCCAATCGTTGGGTTGAGCCGGTTCAGACGCTTAACCGCCTCGTCCATATCCTCTTCTGGATTGAGGATTTCGATGGTCAGGCGATCTTCATTTTGAACGGGCGGATTTCGCTCGACCAGCGGATTACGGTTCAACGAAGACCGAATATCCGACTGCACAGTTTCCAAACGATTTGCCGCAATCTCTGCCGGGTCGATTTCCATCAAAAGATAGACGCCGCCTTGCAAGTCGAGTCCAAGATTTAGCTTCCCCGATGGCAGGAACCACCAGGAATCTTCTGCCTCTTGCAACTGCTGGGAATAAGCTGCCATAGCAACTTCATCACTCGGATCAGATGGTTCTTTTGGGGCGATCCCGAGGAAGCCATCTGACAACAGATTTGGGATCGCCAGAACGGCGCCCCACAATAGGATGGCCACAATCAGACCGACTTTCCAGAGCGGAAAATTCAACATGGCGACAAAGCCCTTATCTTAGTCGTTTGCAGCGACCGGCGTGTTTTTGTCTTTGACCTCGGCGATCATGCCTTTCAGCGCGCGTACGCGCACGCCATCAGCAAGTTCGACTGTCACTTCAGCATCTGCAACGCGCGTAACTTTGCCGATCAAGCCGCCAGCCGTGACAACTGTATCGCCTTTTTTCATCGCGTCGAGCATAGCCCGGTGCTTCTTCTGGCGCTGTTGCTGCGGACGGATCAGCAGGAAATAGAAGATCAAAATGAGCGGCACAAACATGATCAGGCTGGACATCAAGCCGCCACCGCCAGCGGCCTCCTGAGCCATCGCCATCGGGGCGACCAGTATTGATGCGAGTGTCAGGGGAATGAATTTCCGCATGAAAAACCTACCTTCGTGAAATCGATTGCGCCCGTATATCGACGCCCCCGCGCTTTAGCAATCGCACGAGTGCGATCCTTGCGAGATCAAATCGCGCCTTAATGACGCGCATTCAAGTCTGTTTTTTGCGAATCTTGTCCCGACGGATCTATTCCGGTTTGAGCGCTTTGAGATACATTGAGTTCTTTGGCGTTGCGAAAAGCCGCTCGACCATGGGCTCGAAAAACTCGAGCGACTCGCTCTCATAATCCGGATCAAATGCCGCCTGATCATAGAGATGACAGAACTGCGCGCAGTATTCGTAATGTGGGTGGTCCTTGAATTGATCGCGCATATTTCGGTCCAGACCGAGATGATGGAAGAAATAGTAGCCCTGGAACATGCCGTGATTAGCCACCATCCATAGATTTTGCTCGGACACGAATGGTTTGAGAATCGCCGCAGCGACATCCGGGTGATTATAGCTGCCCAGCGTGTCGCCTATGTCGTGCAGCAGTGCGCAAACGACATACTCCTCGTCGCGACCATCACGATGAGCGCGGGTCGCTGTCTGCAATGAATGCGTCAGGCGATCGACTGGAAAGCCGCCATAATCCCCGTCCAGGAGGCGCAGATGGTCGAGAACTCGCTTGGCAAGACCCTTGTTGAATCCTTTGGAATGCTCAGCAATGATATCCCAGTCTTCTTTGCTGCCTTCGAGCATTTCGCGGAATTTCGCCTGAACCGGTGCATGTCCGTCTGCCATTTTTCTCTCCATCGTCTCTATTCCCAACCAGATTGCCCATTGACGCGAAGGAGGGTCAAACAAATAAAGTGAGCAATTAATCACTTGCAATCCTTGAATCGCTATGTTAGCAAGCGCTCACTAAATGGAGTAAATGCTCATGGCGATAGCCGACCAGAAACGTCCCCGGGCTCGAAACGCGCGCCCTAAGATCGAAAAAGCAGCGCTTGAACTGTTTATTCGTGATGGCGTCGATGCCGCGACGACCCGCAATATTGCGGACAATGCCGGTGTCTCAGAAGGCGCACTTTACAGACATTACAAGGGCAAGGACGAGCTTGCCCTGGCGCTGTTCATGGAAACCCATAACCGCCTCGGCGAAATGATGCTTTCAGCGTTCACGCAGCCAGGCACGATCGAAGACAAAGTCCGCCGCGCCGTTTCAGCTTATTGCGGCTTCGCCGATGAGGATTGGTTGTCTTTCAGCTACCATCTGGTGTCACTGAACCGGTATTTGCCGCACGACACAAAACGCGATGACGATCCCGTCTCGGTCGTTGAGAAACTGGTTCAACACTTGATTGAAACCGGTGAAATCCCGAAAGGCGACCCGGCGATTCTCGCCGCGATGAGTCTCGGCGTGGTGATGCAGTCTGGACTGAACAAGATTTATAGTCGCCTGCCAGGCCCATTTAGCCAGCACGTCGATACGTTCACGCGCGCCATAATGGCGATCCTGCTTCAAAAATAGAGCCCCAAGGAGATTATCATGATCCGTGGTCTGTTATTCACCGGCGTCTATTACGCCTTGTCTTTTATCTACGTCCTCGCCTCACTGCCATTCCTGGCACTGCCTGGGCGCGGACCAGTGACAGCCATCATTCGCTCTTACACACGCGCCATCAATATTGCTTTGCATTGGATCGGCGGCATCAAGAAAGAGGTGCGTGGACGGGAAAACCTGCCAGAAGGCGCTTTCATCCTCGCCCCCAAGCATGCCAGCTGGGGCGACGGCTTCATGATCTATCCTGAGGTCAAGAACCTGGCCTTTGTAACCGGTGATCATTTGGAACGATTTCCCTTGATTGGCGGAATCTTGCGCAAGCTCGGAGCGATCGTCATCGACACATGTGGCGGCGGTGAACGCAAAGCTGCATCGCTGGCCGAAGGCATGTCGCGTGCCCGCGAAGACGGACGCCGCGTGCTCATTTACCCGGAAGGCCACCTCGCACCTGTCGGGCACCATTTCCGCTATAAGCCAGGCGTCTGGCACATGCAGAAAGCCATGGATGTGCCGATTGTTCCGGTTGCGACCAACTTGAATTGTTTCTGGCAACAAGAAGAAATTCTCAAAAAGCCAGGCACAGCTGTGATTGAATTTCTTGAGCCAATCCCGGCCGGGCTACCGAAAGAAGAAGTCATGGCGCGCCTGACGGAGGCTGTGGAATCGCGGTCGGCGGAGCTGATAGCTGAAGCCACAGGGCAGCCTGTCGAACCGACAAGATTGCTGCCGGATCCTGACAAAGGCACAATTGGGCGTCCAGAGACGGAACTGGCAAAACCAGTTTAGCTTTTAAAAGACGAACGCTTTTTCGGTCTCAAACCCTGGCAGCACTGGCGGACAGCATTCGAATGTCTCACGATAAGAGAATGTGTCGCCTGCCCGTTTATAGATGCGGGTTGCCCCAACGCCGCGGCCGGTCGCGACCACGACGCCCAGGCGCCCGCCTTCGGACAACTGATCAAGCCAGGCTTGCGGCACAATCTCGACCATGCCAGCAACAAAAATAATATCGAACGGGCCTTGGTCGGGCAAACCTTTGGCGAGATCCGCCTGCACGGCCACGGCTTCGTCCATGCCAATCGCCGCAAACCGTTCCGCCATCGCGTCGACCAGAGCTTCATCATCCTCGAGCGCAATCACGGCGTCTGTCATATGGCCGAGCAGCGCCGCGCTATCGCCCGCCCCCGCCCCGCACACCCGGCTGCCATCGCGTG
>CAYGUD010000244.1:0-4138 GCA_964352865.1 uncultured Hyphomonas sp. | reverse complement strand
GTTTGGGATTGAGCGCGCCTTTGGTTTTTTCCGGGTCATTATGATAATTCGGAACCGGCGTCCCGCCAAAATAGATCTGGCCTTCTTCGCCGACGCTGACTTCCTCGCCATTCTCATCGCATACATGAAGCTCTCCGAAGATTGGGATACCGACCGTACCTTTATGCGCCAGCCATTGCTCGGAATTCGCCCAGGTCATGCCATTGCCTTCCGAACCAGCATAATATTCTTCGATGACGGGGCCCCACCACTCGATCATTTTCTCTTTGATTGGGATCGGACACGGCGCGGCGGCGTGCACCGCCGCGACCAGGCTCGAGACATCATACTTGTTGCGCACCTCTTCTGGCAGCTTGAGCATTTTGACGAACATGGTCGGCACCAATTGCGTGTGCGTGACTTTGTATTTCTCGATCAGTGCCAAATATTGCTCCGGATCGAATTTTTCCATGATGATCAATGGCATGCCGAACTTGGTCATCGCCATGCACCAGCGCAGCGGCGCCGCGTGATAAAGCGGGGCAGGCGACAGATAGACACCGTCCGGACTGGCTTTGAACAGGGCTTGCGCAATCATGGTCAACGCACTGGTGGCGTCGATCGCAGGGTCTTCCGGCAAGGAAGGTCTGATGCCTTTCGGACGTCCCGTGGTCCCGGAAGAATAGAGCATGTCGGACCCGGCGCGCTCGTCTGCAACCGGGGTCTCAGGCATACCCGCGCGAACACCTTCCAGCGGTTCGTAGCCTGCAATCGATCCATCAATTGACCAATAAGCATCGAGGTCTGTGACGCCTGTGACGTCTTCGGCAACGGTCTTCAGACCCGCCGATGCGATCAGCAACCGGGCGCCGCTATCCTTGATGATATATTCGACTTCGGGTGTCGTCAGGCGAGACGAGATACAAACAAAATACAAGCCAGATCGCTGCGCGGCCCAGCATATCTCAAAATAGCGTGGGCTGTTCTCTGCGAAGATTGCGAGTGTATCGCCATGCTTCAATCCCAGCGTCCGGAAGGCGTGGGCGATTTGATTGGAACGGCTTTCCAATTGTCCGAATGTGACGGTCTCGCCGCTGCCGGCCATGATGTATGCGGGCTTGTTCGGATCAGTTTTCGCATGGTGCGATGGATGCATGAGAATTCTCCTCCAGCACGCCTCTATCTGGGCCTGTCTGTCGCAGAGATTAGCTGAGATGCGTGCGCTGTCTATTGGTGACTTAGGGGGAAGTCGGCACCAGTTCACGATAGGCTCGCCAGGTGGCCAACCCGATCACGGGGTAGATCAGGATCAGGCCGAAAAACGCTGTGGCGATGCCAATCGCTGTCAGGATCGCAATCAAAACCGCCCAGACCAGCATTGGCCAGAAATTCCGCGTCACGCTGCGCACACTGGTAATTGTTGCGATGAACACATCCGTCTTGCCATCCAGCAACATTGGCGCAGAGATCACCACCAATGAGAATGCCAGAAACGCGATCACACCGCCAATCACCGAACCGGTTGCTGCCATGGTCAGGCCTTCGGGCGTTGTGAACATGAAGGCGAGAAAATCGCTCGGCGCTTTGTGTAACACTGAAGTTGATAGCGCGTAGACGATTTGCGCCAGCCGGGTCCAGAACAGATAGATCAAAAACAAAGCCAGGCCGAGATAGGCAATGTCGAGCCGCATCGCGCTGCGCACCAGAATGACATCCGTGACCCCCGGTGTCTCACCGGCTTCCAGCATGCGGCCGCCTTCATACAGTCCCATTGCCAGAACCGGAGCGATCAGAAAGAACCCTCCCGCAAGCACAAACACCCAGGCGAAAGCGCCGCTGAATACGAGGGCCCAGGCCAGCATCGCACTGGCGCCCGAAAGCAAAATTCCATAAATCATGAAAGGAAGAGGTGCCCGCAAATAGTCCTGCCAGGCTCCGGCCAGCCAGCGTATCGGGGCTCCGATTGATATTGATGCCACTTCGGGCAGCTTTTGCAGTGGCTCGGTCATGCTTCCTCCCTGAAACGCTTATGCTGCGTCTATTGGGCGAGAGCTGACTTCAAATGCGATTTTCCGACTATACGTAGGTTTCCGTATGGCTTTGCTCAGCCGCCATAATCGCCGATTGAGCGGGCGGTTCTGTGAAAGCGCAACCGGGCCGCGTAATCGAGCGGATCCTTGGGTTTCACCAACGCGTCGGCCGGGGTTTCGGTCCAGTCGACGAGGCGTGTCAGGAAGAAACGCAAGGCCGCGCCGAGGCACAAAGTCGGGAATGCTGCCTTTTCGTCGTCGCCGAGCGGCCTCACGCTTTCATATCCGGCGATCAGGTTATTGGCTTTCGAATAATTGAAGGCACCGTCCGGCTCAAACGCCCAGGCATTGATGCAAATGGCGAGATCATAAGCCAGCGCATCCGTACAAGCGAAATAGAAGTCGATGGCCCCGGTGAACTGGTCGCCGAGAAAGAATGCATTATCCGGAAACAAGTCGGCATGAATGGTGCCGCGCGGCAGGGTTTGGCTGTATCGCGCGGCGTCTTTGATCACAGACAAGTCCTGCGCGATTTTCTCGGCAAGCCCCGCTTGCAAATCCTCCGCGTGCGCGGCGCGACCTTCCCACAGCGCCGGCCAGTTTGTCGGGCCCAAGCTATTGGCGCGGGTTTGCTCGAAATCGGCAGCGGCCTGATGCAGTTTGGCGAGACCAGCGCCCAATTCGCGGCATTGCGCGGCGTTCGGCACTCTCGGGGACAGGCCTTGCAGAAACGTCACCACCACTGCGGGTCGCCCGGAAAGGGTGCGCAGCGCCGCGCCATCTTTCGCCGCAACCGGCAGCGGACAGGAAAATCCGTGATCCGCAAGATGCTGCTTCAGGGCAATGAAGTAAGGCAGGTCTTCCGGATTGGCGCGTTTCTCAAACAGAGTAAGAATGAACCGACCCTTGGTCGTCTCGAGATAATAATTCGAGTTCTCGACACCTTCCGCAATGCCTTTGAAGGCAACCGCCTCACCGAGATCATACTCAGTGAGGAATGCTGCGAGCGCATCGTCTGAAACACTTGTATAGACCGCCATGAATCAGGCTGTAGCGGGCTCTTCTTCCGGCGTCCACAGATCGCGTTGCATGGTGCGACCCATGAGATAGAAATGCAGCGCTGCCCAAAGCAGGAACAGCGACCCTACGGAGACGCCAATACGATTGCCAATTGCCCGGGCGGGTTTGCAGAATGTGTCATTAGTGGCAGTCGCCTGGTCCAGCTCGGTGCCGGAAATGGCGCCGCTCCGTTCCTTGCGCGTTGCGGCCAATGAGCGTTCGATCTGACTACATTGGGCGGCGGTGACGGGCGACTCAAGTTGAGACAATTGATATTTGGTGCCTTGGTCCGAAACCCAGCCAACTGCGGGCGGGCCAAGCCCATAACCGATCAGATTGACCACGAAGAGCAATAATGCCGCCGCCGTCGCGCGCATGCGTGGCTCGACCAGTTTCTGCGTCACCGCAAACATCGGCGCGAGATACGTATATCGAAGGATTGCGGCGATCGCCAAAACCGGAATGGCTAGCCAGATCGCAGTCGCACCGGACGAGAACGCGACAGTGTTATAGCCGAACAGCATAAGCGGCACACAGAGGGTCATACCAATCGCGGGAAGCCAGCTATCCGAGTTCGGATGACGCCCACGTACGCGGTCGGCAACCAGCCCGGAGCCAAATGTACCAATGCCGGCCGCAATTCCAAGCAAGCCGCCATAAATCAACGCGGCTGTCATCAAATCGAGGCCGTGCGCGCGCATCCAGAACGGCGCGAGGAATTGACCAATTCCATAGCCGGCAAACGACGCCATCGCGCCGCCCATGCTGACGTGCCAAAAGGTTGGCTTGTTCAAGACTGTGCCGAAAACCTTGAACGGTGATGGCATTTTTCGCGCTGCCGCTGCGGCTGCGCCGCCGGGATCAGAAAAGCCGCGCGGCGGTTCTTTTACAGTCATCTTGAAAATGACCGCGCCGACCACGCCCGGAAGCCCCATCCAAATGAACGCGTCGCGCCAATCGAGACCGCCGCGCGTCGCGATGTAAGCCCCGCCAACTGAGGCCAGCATGGAGCCAATCGGAATGCCGAGGGCAAAAATACCCAGCGCTGAAGAGCGTTTATCAGGCGGAAA
>CAYGUD010000243.1:0-4147 GCA_964352865.1 uncultured Hyphomonas sp. | reverse complement strand
CATTTATCGCTGGTCGGCAAGGCACTCGTATGGGCGTTTCGCTGACCGAACATCGCCTCGACCTCAAAAGCGATGGCATGATGAAAAGCGCACCGGTTTTCCCAGGCACGATCCAGTGTCCGGCATCAGGTGAACCGATCCTCTTGCTCTGCGATGCGCAGACCACAGGTGGGTATCCGCGGATCGCCTCAATTTCTCGCTGCGACCGACATTTGCTGGGACAAATACGCCCCGGCAACTCGGTCAGATTGTTACGACGCTCCCCAGAAGCCGCCGCGAAGGATCACATCGAAAAACAAAGATTATTGGAGGACTGGCTGGGAACGCCAGACCAAACAGGAATTGGCTGCTTGTATTGATCGGCCTGGGCTCGCGCGCTCTACGCCGCAGCGTTTCGCTTTGTGATCATTGGCGCCACAATGGCCAGCACAACGCTCGCGACAGCGCACCAACCGCTCATATAGATCATCTGTCTCGGCAGTGAGACCCCCTGATCAATCAGATACCCTGTCAGTCCTGGCCCAATCGCCGTGGCCGCGACGCCAGCTGCAACAGCGATGGCGCGAACAGATCCGAGATTGCGAATACCATACACCTCGGGCCACAAGGCGCCGATCAGTGTTGCGGTAAACCCATAACTGAGTCCGACCAGGATCATGAAAACATAGATCCCCCAGAGCGGGGTCAACACGCCAACCGCAAATGAAGCCAGACAAAGTGGGATGAGGTAGAATGGCAACAGGCGTATGGCGCCGAACCGGTCGATCAGATGGCCGCTGACCAAGGAGAATGTCACGGTCGTCAAAGCCATGACTGGGAATGCCCCGGCAAATGCCAGAGCATTGTATCCACGCAACTCGATGAGATAGTCCTGATGAAAAAAGATCGTCGTTCCGATGAAAGGCGGCGCCAGAACCCCAACCAGCAAGGCATAAAAGATCGGATCCGCCGCGACTTGCGCAACCGTCTTGTCCGGGCCGAGCCGAGCATCGCCAGACGTCCCATCGACGGTTTGCGGGGCACGCTCCTGCTGCCACAATTTGAGCAAGACAGGCCATGCAAATACCAGCAGAAGGCCTGCTGCAATCACCCACCCTGCTTGCCACCCCAGGGTCATAGCAACGACCGCAAAGGCAATTGGCAAAAACGCTTCACCGGCCTGGTGGCCGGGCACGATGAGTGACGTGGCGCGGCCGCGATTGGCGACAAACCAGCGGCCGATTTCTGTATAAGCGGTATGAGTCATCATCCCCTGCCCGAACAGGCGAAGCAGGTAGATCGCAACGACCAGAATGATCAGGCTCGGCGAAAACGCGATCAACAGGCACGCGCCGGCCAGTGCCGGAATCACAAATCGTGCAACTTTCCATCCTGGCATATGATCCAGGACACGCCCCAGAAAAGGCAATGTCAGCGCGCTGCCAATCGTCGCGATCATATAGATGCCGCCAAATTCGCCATCGCTCAAGCCAAACTTTGCGCGCAGCTCCTCCCCCGAAAGACCGATAAAGAAGGTCTGCCCGAATGAGGAGAAAAAGGTGAGCAGGAACCCGCCTGTTATCCATCGGCTGTTTTCGCGAAAGAACGCTATCATGGTTCGCCTATGAGCGAATTGGACCGGCATGGGAAGTGTTTCGCTTGCGTCACTGCATAGGTTCAGAGACAATAAGGCATGCAAGATCGCTTAAAACGCCTCCCGAAAGTCCAAACCCTGCTGGAGACAGAGTTGGCAAGCCAGCTCATCCAGACTTACGGTCATGAAGATGTCGCCAACGCGATCAGGGTAAGACTGCAGGACGCGCGTGAAACCATCATCGCGAATGATCATGAACCGGATCTGGAGGCGTTCAACCAATCCTTGTTCGACGATATTTCACAATCGCTGGACATCGCGCGCGCATCCAGCTTGCGCCGCGCGATTAACGCGACAGGCATCATCATCCACACCAATCTCGGACGCGCCCGATTGGCACCGAAAGCGATCGAAGCAATGACCGCGGTCGCAGCAGATTATTCGACTCTGGAAATGGACGTTGAAACCGGCAAACGCGGCTCACGCCACGATCATGTCGAAGCGCTGATCTGCCAGCTGACCGGCGCAGAAGCGGCGCTGGTGGTGAACAATTGCGCCGCAGCGATCCTGACCTGCCTGACAGCGCTCGGGGCTGGAAAGCCGGTCGTCGCATCGCGCGGTGAGATGGTCGAAATTGGTGGCTCGTTTCGTATGCCGGATGTCATTGCGCAAAGCGGCGCGCTCTTGCGAGAAGTCGGAACCACGAACAAAACGCATCTGCGCGACTATGCCGACGCGATCGACAATGACACCGCGCTTCTGCTGAAAAGCCATACCAGCAACTATCAGGTGATTGGTTTCACATCCGTCCCGTCTCGCCAGGAATTAGCGGCGCTTGCGCAACAGACGGGGACGCACCTGATCGAAGATTTGGGGAGCGGCGTTCTGGTTGATTTAGCGCCATACGGATTGCCGAACGAACCGGTGGTTCGCGATGTCCTCGCCGCTGGGGTCGATGTCGTGACCTTCTCAGGTGACAAACTCCTCGGCGGCCCACAAGCCGGGATCATTGCCGGGCGCCGCGCATTGATAGACCAGATCAAAACCCACCCCATCGCCCGCGCCGTTCGCATCGACAAATTGTCCCTCGCGGCTTTGCGAGCCACGCTGGATCTTTACCGTGCACCAAACAATCCTGTGGAACAGGTTCCCGTTCTGCAGACACTGGCGACATCGCTGGAAACGCTCCGCGTGCGGGCGAGGAAGCTCACGGACCTGATCGGCGACAAACAAGGTTTAAGCCTTGAAATCGTTGCAACCGTCGCCCGCGCCGGAGCAGGCTCTCTGCCGCAACAGGATTTACCAAGCCTCGCCGTCTCTGTCTCCAGCACAAGCCACTCTCCGGATAGGCTCGCGAATATGCTGCGCCAGGCGGAGACGCCAGTGTTTGGACGCATCTCCAAAGACCAGCTCTTATTGGACATGCGCGCCGTTGTGGATAGCGAAATTGCCGAGATCGCCAATGCGGTTTCAGCCATCTCAATCAAATGACGCACAGAACCATTGCGGTTATCGGACATGTCGATCATGGCAAAACCTCTCTGGTCAAAGCCCTGACGGGCATTGAAACCGACACGCTAAAAGAAGAACAGGCGCGCGGCCTGAGCATTGCGCTGGGCTTTGCCAGCCGAAACGTACCTGGCGGTCAACTGCATTTCATTGATGCGCCTGGACATGTCGACTTCATCCGAACCACAGCCTCGGGAATTAGCGGCGTCGATACGGTCTTGCTGGTGATTTCAGCAGCCGATGGCATTGAGCCTCAAACATTGGAACATGTG
Source organism: uncultured Hyphomonas sp. (assembly GCA_964352865.1). GTDB lineage: Bacteria > Pseudomonadota > Alphaproteobacteria > Caulobacterales > Hyphomonadaceae > Henriciella. The sequence goes on along the minus strand of CAYGUD010000243.1, from coordinate 793 downwards.
AGATTGGCGCACTTATTCGGGGTGCGCCATGTCGTCGTCGCGCTCTCGAAATCTGATCTGGTCTCGGATGATATCAAGGCAGCGCAAATCGAGACGGCGACAAAACTGCTCTTATCTTTCTCTTTTGAAACGTCATCCATCACGCCCTGTTCCAGCAAGACCGGCAGGGGTATGGATGCGCTTATTGAAAAGCTCGAGACCGCCAGCGGCCTGCCCGTAAAGAGCGAACGGCCGACAGACGTGTACTTGCCGATAGACCGGGTTTTCACCTCACCAGGAGCAGGCACGATTGTGACCGGGACGCTGGTGGGCGGCGTATTGAGACCGGACATCACGGTTCGTCTCGAGCCGACAAATCAGATGACGTCTGTGCGGGGATTGCAAATCGCCAGCGCGCAGGTCGCATCGGCGCCGGCCGGCGCGCGGGTTGCTGTCAACCTACGCAATATCGACACAAGATCGGTCAAAAAAGGACAAGTGCTTTGCGCTGCGGGGGCGATTCAAAACAGTGACCGTTTTGACGTCTCGCTGGATGATCACGGGACGGGTTTGAAACATATGCAACAGGTGATGATCCTGCTCGGCACTAGTGCCGCTCCGGCACGGCTGCGTTTGTATCGTTCTGAATCAGAAGGCGTCCCCTCTGCATCGCGGTTTGCTCAGATCGAGCTGAAGTCGCCGCTCGTTGCCTATTCCGGGCAGCGCTTGGTGATCCGAAATCCTGCCTCTGCGGAGACATTAACCGGCGGCACTATTCTGGATCCAAACGCTCAGCTGATCACGCGTACCAAAG
>CAYGUD010000242.1:993-4150 GCA_964352865.1 uncultured Hyphomonas sp. | reverse complement strand
ATATTATTCTCCTTTATAGGGGCGGGCGAGCAGGGCCGACATCGCCTCAGATACCGTGGCCTGGTCACTCAGGACCGCATTTACGGATTCGCAAATTGGCATTTCAATGCCGAGTTTTTGCGCCAATGTCACCAGCGCCGGTGCTGTGGCGTGGCCTTCAGTAACGGCTTTGCGCGCGCCCAGAATCTCTTCTGCTTGTCGGCCTTGTCCAAGCGCCAGACCGAAACTCATATTGCGTGACTGCGGCGAGGAGCAGGTGAGCACGAGGTCACCCAGACCGCACAGGCCTGCCAATGTCTCGGGTTTGCCGCCGAGTGCCACACCAAGGCGTGTCATCTCGGCAAAGCCGCGCGCGATCAAAGCGGCATGGGCAGATTTGCCAAGTTGCAGGCCTTCAACGATCCCGCAGGCAATCGCGAGGACATTCTTTACCGCGCCGCCGACTTCTGCGCCGATCAGATCATTGCTCCAATATGGACGGAAAGCCGGTTGTCCAATGGCTTGCATCAGGGCTTTGCCAATTGCTTCATCTTCGCAGGCGAGGGTGACGGCGGTGGGCAGGCCGCGCGACACGTCGGCCGCAAAACTCGGACCGGACAAGACAGCGGGAACCGCATGTGGGATGGCTTCGCGCAGCACATCGGTCATGAAATTGAGTGAGCTGCGTTCGATTCCCTTGGCGCACAATAGAACGGGTGTTCCAGATGCCAGATGCGGTGCCAGTTCCGCCAGCGTACCGCGCGCGAATTGTGCTGGAACAACGGCCAGCACAGCATCACAGCCCGCCAGATCAGAAATCTCGGTGCTGGCTTGCATGGCGGGCAGGTCCACACCCGGCAAGTAGATGGGATTTCCGTCACCCCGGCGCAGCGCTTCAGCAACGGCGTCCTCTAATGCCCAGACCGGAAGGTCGGCATTGGCGCGATCAGCTCTATTGTATAGCGAGGCAGCGAGCGCTGTGCCCCAGGCTCCGGCGCCCAAAACGCCAATTCGCGCGAATTCAGTCACAGCATTTTCTTTCGACTGTATGAGAAATTGAACAATTTGTTGATCATTCACACTTTTCCACTATTCTATGTCGCATGAACGAAAAGCTCGATACCCGCGAACAGATCCTCCATGCCGCTATGGAGCGTATCAAACACTATGGATACGCCAAGACGACAATGGCGGAAATTGCCCGCGACTGCGATATGTCTGCTGGTAACATCTATCGATTCTTTGCCTCAAAGATAGACATTGCTGAAGCCATGGCGCGCAAGCTCAATATGGAAATCAATGCTCAGAACGCCGCATTGGTGCGCAGCAAGGGCACGCCGACCGAGAAGATGCGCTTGTTTCACCTCACTGCTCTTACCAAGACATTCGAAAAACTGGACAATGATGCGAAGGTTTTGGAAATCGCTGAAGTTCTGGCGAGAGAGCGTCCAATGTTTGCAAATGAAGAATTGGCGCAGGATCGCGTCTATCTGGTGCAATTGCTGGAGCAGGGGATAGCTGAAAAAGCGTATGCGCCTATGGAAAACCCTCATTTCATTGCAGAAATGATGCAATCAGCGACGATGAAGTTCCGGTATCCTCAACTCTGGTCACGCCTGACGCTGCCCAAGCTAGAGCGAGAACTGGATGGTGTCATGGACATCATCCTGGCGGGGTTAAGTGTTCCTATCCGGACGCGTGAGAAAATGAATGCTGAATAATTTTCATATCATTCATTGATTTTTATTTCTTGGGTCCTATATGTCGATTGTGGGCAGCGAATAGTCGCCGCCTACAACGCAAAGAAGGACTAATCCCATGCGTGTTTCCTCCCCAACCGAGGCTCATACGAGCTTTCTCGCAACCGCTCTTTCACTTCCACTTGCTGTCGTCAGCGCAGCTCTGACACTGGGCTTGTTCGGAACTGTTGTATGAGCATGACATAACGCCCGGTCTGCAATGTGCAGACCGGGTTGTTTATGACTTATAACGGTCGGCTTATTCGACTGTAACGGACTTAGCCAGATTGCGCGGCTGGTCCACGTCAGTGCCTTTCTCGACAGCGATATGATAGGCGAGCAATTGCACCGGCAATGAATATAGAATTGGTGCCACAAATGGGTGGCACTCTGGCAGTTCAATGCCATTCGCTGGCGTGTCGCCAGCTTCAGACAGACCCTTTTTATCACTGATCAACAGAACATTGCCGCGTCTTGCCGCAACTTCCTGCAAGTTAGATAAGGACTTGTCGAACAGGGCGTCATAGGGCGCGACGAAGACGACGGGTGTTTGCTCATCAATCAGGGCGATCGGGCCATGTTTGAGTTCACCACTGGCATAGCCTTCGGCGTGAATATAACTGATTTCTTTCAGCTTCAAGGCGCCTTCCAAAGCGATTGGGAAGTGCACGCCGCGTCCGAGATAGATCACATCTCGCGCCTTTGACAGGTCACGGGCGAGCGCCGCGATTGGTTCATCGAGCGAGAAACACTCTGAAATCAGGCGCGGGATACCACTGAGCGCATCAACCAGTTCGACTTCACGTGCGCGATCCAGATGTCCGCGTGCTTTTCCCGCAGCAATAACAGCCGCGGCCAGCGCACAAAGCTGCGCGGTAAACGCTTTGGTCGAGGCGACGCCGATCTCAGGACCCGCCAGAGTCGGCAAGACGAGATCGACTTCGCGCGCAATCGTCGACGTTGGAACATTGACAACAGCTGCCGTCTTTAGCCCGGCCTCTTTGCAATAGCGGAGCGCGGCCAGAGTATCAGCCGTTTCGCCAGATTGGCTGACAAACAAAGCGAGGCCGCCTTGCTTGGGCAAAGCAGGTTGGCGGTAACGGAATTCCGATGCGATATCAGTCTTAACGGGCAAGCCGGCAAATTGCTCGAACCAGTATTCGGCAACGCAGGTTGCATAATAGGCGGTTCCGCAAGCCACCATGTGAAGGTGGGTAATGCTGGCCCAATCAATCGCTTCCTCATCCCCAGGCAACTCAATCGCCTGATCGAGCGCGTTGACATAAGCGCCAATCGTGCGGGCGGTGCTGTCGGGTTGCTCGAAAATTTCTTTCTGCATGAAGTGGCGATAATTGCCTTTTTCGACAGTTGCGCCGGCTGCCTGGACCACGGATTCAGGCCGCGTGACGACGGTGCCGTTCTCATCAAATATCGTGTAC
>CAYGUD010000242.1:0-983 GCA_964352865.1 uncultured Hyphomonas sp. | reverse complement strand
GTGTACGTGTCGTGCGCCAGGACGCACCAGTCGCCTTCGTCAAGATAAATGACCCGGTTGGTGAATGGCGCGACCGCAAGGGCGTCCGACCCGAGGAACATTTCATTCTCGCCAACGCCAATCACCAGGGGCGATCCTTTGCGCGCGCCAATCAGCAGATCGTCATGGCCTTCAAACAGAATGCCCAGAGCAAACGCGCCTTCGAGTTCGCTCAAAGCGGCTTTCACAGCGGCAACAGGATCCGACCCGCTATCGAGATGCGACGTAATCAGGTGAGCGATGGTCTCGGTATCGGTTTCGGTCTGAAATGTGTGTCCCTTTTTCTCAAGGGCAGCGCGTAAATGCCGGAAATTCTCGATGATGCCATTGTGCACGAGCGCGACCGGACCGGAAACATGTGGGTGGGCGTTCTGCGTGTTGGCTGCGCCGTGTGTCGCCCACCGTGTGTGGCCAATACCGATTGAACCGCCGATCGGGTTTTCCTGCAGCAAAGTTTGTAGATTGCTCAGTTTTCCGGCCGCTCGGCGGCGGTCCAGCTTGCCGCCATCGAGCGTCGCAATGCCTGCACTGTCATAGCCGCGATATTCGAGGCGCCGCAGCGCTTCCATGGCACGCTCAGAAGCTGAGCCTTCCCGGCTGAGAATGCCGATAATTCCACACATCTAGATTACTCCACACCAATTCTAACGTCCCCGCACCCCTAAACCGAGGCTCGCTTCCTCGTCATTGCACATCCTATTTCGGATTGTGTCGAAGACAGGGACGCATAAAGGAAACAAGGGGACCCGTTTCCGGATCCCCTTGCAAATTCTGTGCTTGTTTTGGAGTAAGCGGGCTTTTTAGGAGCCGCTCGCCATTGAGCTACCGTCGGCGGCTGCGCGGCAACAGCGAACTTGCATTTCCAGCACGCGGCTATTGAAGCGGCACTGCTCATTGTTGAGCTCGCGCAGGAAGGACAATCCGCCAGCGCGATGGGTATAGCG
>CAYGUD010000241.1:0-4163 GCA_964352865.1 uncultured Hyphomonas sp. | reverse complement strand
GTGTCCGGATGTATTCGAGCAGGCGCTTGAAACACTTTCCGTCGACGCCTGCGCAAGCAGGGGTCCAGGGACCATTATATCCAATAGTACGTCTGGCACGCTCCTGCCATGGACCCCAGCTTGCGCTGGCGTCTGCGGGGAACGGGTGCGTCTCGAGCCAGGTTAGCCCAGCGCCCCAAATTCCAAAAAACGCCTCATCCCAAGCCTGTGGAATGACCAGACAGCGCTTACCCGAACACGCGTCCTCTAATGCTTCGACGTCGCTCAAACCGAGGCCCCGTAAAACAATTCTCTTCCGCAACACCTGGCCGCTCCCGCGCGTCAGGCCGTTCCTGCTGCGTCATGCCTTGCCCTGCCCGCATATTCGTCCCACATGCCGTCGACATCAGAAACGGCTGGAGGACACGCCATGAATACCCAATTCTACAAATCGACAATTGGCGTCATGATCCGCCAGGCGGAATCGCTGGCGGCGATCATGATCAAAGGACGTGAACATCTTGGCGCTGACGCAGATGCTTTCATCAATGAAAGCCTGTGCGCCGACATGCTGCCTTTCTCGTTCCAGATCCGCGCTGTGTATCACAGCTCAGCGGGCAATCTCGACGCCTTGCGGTCTGGCCAGGCAGGTCCGCCAGAAGCCATGGAGCTGAATTCCTATGCCGATTTGGAAGCCTTGCTCAGCAAAGCGATTGAGGCCCTGAAAGCCGTGACACAGGAAGAGCTGGACAGTCTTTTGGACAAGGATGTCGTGTTTGCCATGGGCGACTTCAAAATCCCGTTCAAAGGCCTCGGTTTCATGACCTCATTTGCGTTGCCGAATTTCTATTTCCACACCACAACCGCCTATAATTTGCTGCGCCAGAGAGGCGTGCCGATCGGCAAGCGCGATTATCTCGGCGCCATGGACCTGAATATGGGCTAAACCCAGTTCGGATGGGAGATCATATGCGAGACCAAGAACACTTCATTGAGGCCATCAAATCGGCCAATGCCAAAGGCGGATGCGAAGCTGTGCAGGCCGTTCTGGAATCATATCTCAGTGATTGGGGCGGGCCACCCGACTGGATGGGCCCGCTGAAAGGCGGCGAGTTTTCCGTCTTGCACCGCGACCCATCGCTCACCATCATGAATATTGTCTGGCCGCCCGGCATTGTCACTGAGCCACACAATCATAATTGCTGGGCAGTGATCGGCGTCTATGCGGGCCGCGAAGACAATTTGCTGTGGGAACGCCAAGGTGACGGGATCAGGCCTGTCGGCGCGCTATCGCTCGGGCCGGGTGACACGCATACAATGCGCCGCGACGATATTCACACCGCCTTTAACCCAAGCCAGAGCCTGACCGGCGCGATCCATGTCTATGAAGGTGACTTTCTCACCACACCGAAACGCGAGTGGGATCCCGTCACACACGAAGAACGCCCCCGCATCATGGCAGAGACGTTCGCTCGGTTTGAGTCTTGAGACGCGCGCTAACCCGCGTGGAACAGCGAAGTGATTACATCTGTTCCGGGTGCTCCACCTGACCGGCGGCGGCGGCGGCGACGCATGCGAGACTGCAATTCGTCGCGGGCGACTTTCAGCGGCTGCGCATCGGCTTCTTTTCGGGCCAGGTCATCGCGGTTGTCGCAGAAGTCTGCATAGGCCTCGAGTTCCGGGGCGAGATCCATCGCGGCAAGGTCAACCATGATCGTGTCGTCCAGGAAGCCAATGCCAGGCAAATCGTCTGGAATGATATCATTCGGGTCAGCAAAATAAGCGAGGACTTCCAAGACCCGTTCGCGGTCATCATTCTCCAGGTTCCAGTCGCGATCTTTCAGCATGTTGACCATGTTCTGAAGCGTCAGCATGCGCGACACGACAAAAGTTGGTGGCTCACTTGCCAGAGCTTTTACGGCCAGGGCCTCGGCGGCCAGAATGACCCGGTCATCATCTTTCAGAGCGCGATTTTTGCGCGCCTTGGCAAGACGACCCCGAAAATACTCAATATCCTTTGAGCCGAGCTCAAAATTAATCCGCAGCGTTTGCTGATCCTGAATGTCCATAGCAATTACCTCCCCGTAAGCGCTTATTATCAATTACGATGCCGAGAGACGCCCGATGATGCAAGAGAGAATTTGAAGCGCCCCCGGTTTTGGGCTTGCTCAAACGCGGTATCCGCGCTTCGCTTGTGCAAACTAGCAGGAAACAAGACATGACGCGTATCAAACCCGCCTCACAAGAAAAGCTCGACGCCAGTCAGGATCTGCTCGCCATGGCAGCTGCATCAATGGGGTTTGAAGCCAATTCGCTGAAAGTCATGGCGCGCAATCCGGCGCTGCTACAGGGCTTTATGGCGCTCGCTGCGCCGCTCCTGGGCCCTGGCGCTCAACTGGATCCGGGGCTGCGGCAAATGGTGGCCCACATTGCCAGCGCCGCCGCGGGCTGCGCCTATTGCCAGGCTCATACCGCCCATATCGCCGAACATAACGGTGCATCGGCAGAAAAGCTCGCAGCGCTGTGGGAGTTTGAAACCAGCGACTTGTTTAACGCTGCAGAGCGCGCTGCGCTGGATCTGGCGCTGGCGGCGGGCAGCGTCCCGAACCAATCCACTGAAGCGCATTTCGAAGCTGTACGCGCGCATTTCAGCGAGGACGAGATTGTCGAGCTGGTCGCCGTAATCTCGCTGTTTGGCTTCCTCAATCGCTGGAATGACACATTGGCAACGACGTTGGAAGACAGCCCGTTAGCCTTTGCCGAGGCTTATCTCGCGCCGAAGGGCTGGGACGGCGAAAGGCATAAAGACTGATATGCCGATCCGGCTTTTTCGCCTCGACGACTTGCCGGCTTTGCACGACGCCAATCAGGCCTCGGTGCCCGGCGTCAGCAGCGAAAGCCAAGAAGATCTGGCGCGTTGGATCGACATGGCGACGTGCCTGGTTGCGACCGATGACGCCGATCAAGCGCTTGGATTTGTCACCATTATGCCGCTCGGGCTAAGCGCCTATCCGAGCGACAATATGCGTTGGTTTGAAACCTATGCGGATCGAACCGGCACGTCGGTCATCTATGTCGACCGTATCGCTTTTTCGCCAGAAGCTCGCGGCAAAGGCCTTGGCCAAGCGCTCTATCGAGCCGCGTTTTCGCACTCCCAGGATGTCGACGAGATCGGCTGCGAAGTGAATACGTTGCCGCCAAATCCAGGCTCTCACCGCTTTCATCAGAGGCTGGGCTTTCGCCAGGTCGGCACGCAGGACTTTGTCCCCGGCGAGAAGTCAGTGACCTATTACGCGCGCCGCTTGCGAGAATAGCGACAAGCCGTTGACGCAGCGGAGACCGCGAGGCGTTCGGTCAAATTTATGCGATTTGATCTCGACAGCGATAGCATTCGGGGCTTCACTCTTCATTAAGGCGTCCAATGGAGGGTCTCATGCGGGCTCGAACTTGGCCGGCAAGGGAGCGACAACGAACCTCATGAAACCCACAGACACTAGCGATCCGGACTATTTTCACAAAGTCGTAGATTGCCAATGGGCATGTCCGGCACACACCCCGGTTCCGAATTATATCCGACTCATCGCACAAGGCCGTTATAGTGACGCCTATATGGTCAACCGCGCATCGAATGTGTTTCCAGGAATTCTCGGCCGCGTTTGTGACCGACCTTGCGAACCGGCTTGCCGCCGCACGCGCGTCGAAGAAGATCCTGTTGCGATCTGCCGTTTGAAGCGTGTCGCCGCCGATCACCGCGATGATATCAGCGACCGCCTGCCGAAGAAGCCGGCGCAAACCAATGGCAAGAAAATTGCGCTGATTGGCGCCGGACCTGCCTCGTTCACTGTGGCGAATGATTTGGCACCGCTCGGTTATGAATGTGTGATTTTCGAGAAGCTCGACAAGCCTGGCGGTTTGATGCGCTCGAACATTCCTGCGTTCCGTTTGCCGGAAAGCGTGCTGATGGAGGAGCTCGGCTATATTCTCGACATGGGCGTTGATCTTCGCCTCGGCACCCCCGTTGAAAGCATGAGCGCGCTGCTGAAAGAAGGTTTTGATGCGGTGTTCGTTGGCACCGGTGCCCCAAAGGGCAAAGATCTCGGACTGCCGGGCCGCGAAGAGAGTAATGATAATATCCATATCGGCATTGACTGGCTGGAATCCGTCGCCTTCGAACATATCGACAA
>CAYGUD010000240.1:0-4178 GCA_964352865.1 uncultured Hyphomonas sp. | reverse complement strand
CAATCAGGCTTTCGTTTCTCCAGAAACGCCGTCAGCCCCTCTTTGCCTTCGTCACTGACACGCCGCGCCGCGATCCGTTTCGCGGTCTCTCGGCTTAACGCGGCACTGAACGGCTCGCCAGCAAAGTCGAGCACCAGATTCTTGGCATCCCGGATCGCGCCAGGCGCCGCACCCATAGCCAGACTGGCAATGTGTTCTTCCATGCTGCTCAGACCGTCCAGATCCGGCACGACATATTGGACGAGGCCAATCTTCTCAGCATAATCGGCGTCAAAGCCTTCCGCTGTCACAAACAAAGCTTTGGCCCAGCGCGGGCCAATCGCGTTGATGACAAAAGGCGAAATCGTTGCCGGGGTCAGGCCGAGCCGCACTTCACTGAATTTGAACTTGGCGCTCTTAACCGCCACCGCGATATCACAAGCCGCGACCAGGCCAGCCCCGCCACCCATGGCTGCGCCTTGAACGAGCGCCAAAGTCATTTGAGGCAGCTCAGCAAGTTTGCGCAGCATTTCGGCCAGCGCCAGCGCGTCTTCTTCATTATCTTCGCGGGTCCAGTGCTGGGCTGCTTTCATCCATTCGAGATCGGCCCCGGCGGAGAAGCTCTTGCCCGTCCCGCGCAGGATGACCATGCGCAGCGTATCTTGCTCTTCAAGGGTCTCGAGCGCGTCAGTGAGTTCTGCGATGACCTGGCTGTTAAACGCATTGTGGCGCTCTGGCCGGTTCAGCGTCAGGATTGCGATGCCTTCTCGGGTGGCATCCAAGGTGATGGTTTCGTATTCCCGCATTCCGTCGCCCTTTCTTCAGAGAGTTTTCTGTAATGGCTATCACGCCGCAGGGCTGGTTTTTCAACCCACCACCACAATAGATAACTCACAGTGAAAACCAATGCGGCAGCAATGACCAGACCACCGATCAGGCCAAGCGCCGTAAACAGACCGGCAGCGACCAGTCCCTGAACGATCGGGAAGTGCACAATATAGACGCCATAACTGACATCCCCCCAGCGCGCGGCGTTGAGCTCTGGGCCTGGCATAAAGGCGATGCCGGCGACAATTCCGAACAAGCCAAGCACGCGCAAGGCATCCAGAGACGGGACAAGCAATGCGGCGGCCAACGCCGCGACGCCAATCACGAAGAAGAGCGCTGAATAGTTACGCGCGACATCCCATAGACGCCACATCGCCATACCGGCTGCGAAATACATCATTTGCCCCGGCAATTGCCGCGCCAGATGTTTGTTATAGGGATGGTCCAGAGCGAGCATCGTATTGTACCAGGCAAAAGCAGCCATGACGATCAGGCCCAGGCCGATCCACCAATATTGCTTCAGCTTGCTCAGGCCCCAGGCCAGCAGTGGTAAAGCGATATAGAACATCACTTCAATCTTGAGGGTCCACAGCGCGCCATTCACTTCGGAATAGCGATTGCTGCTGAACAGGCCTGGCAATTCGCCTTCAATGAAATTCAGGAAGACCAGATTCGCCGCGAGATAGCGCAAGACGTCCTGTAAGGCCCCGGCCTGGCCAAAACTCAATATACCGCTGATCAAAGCGGGCACCAGAATGATCACGATATAAGCGGGATAGAGCCGGCGAACGCGCTTTCCAACATAGTCGGAAAGACCGTCAGAACGCTGCCAGGAACTATAAACCAGCGCGCCGGAAATGATGAAAAATCCCTGGATCGACAATTCTGCGATCGCTGACAGGGTCAGTTCCAGACTGGAAAAAGGCATAAGACCAGAAAGGGCGACACCATGGTAGAGAAAGACCAGGGTCGCGAGCGCCAAACGCAGGGCATCAAACCGGTTGAAACTTGTCCCCATGTCTCACTTTAAGCGGTCAAACGGTGCCGGACAAGGACCCAAAAGAAGAAGCGCCCATTCCAAAATGGGCGCTTCGAAAAGCACAGATAAAGCGTGCCGTTACGAAGAACGATCTTTTTTGTGCTTACCGTCTTTTGACTTGTGCGCCGCCATTGCGGCTTCGAGCTCAGCCAGTGAGAGCTGACCATCATCGCCAGCAAGCTTGGCGAATTTCTCGCTCGCCTGTTCAGCGGTGTATTTGCCGCCTTCGGTTTTATGCGCAACATATTCAGCTTGTGTGATCATACCGCTCGCGTCGGCATCGATCTTGTTGAAATAATCTGCAGGCGAGCCTGCATGGGCAACAGCAAACGCACTTGCTGCAATGATGCCAAAGGCTCCGGTCACAAATTTGAGTTTCATTTAAAGTTCCTCCCTGGAACAGTTGAGTAGTGCGCCCCTTGGAGGAAGGCGCGTTACAGTCGTAACAAGATAACGTGTTACACTTGTAGTTACAGATTCGTAATGTTCAGGTCCCCCGCACGAAAAAGGACCCGCCGAAGCGGGCCCTTTGAGAACCGAGTATGCTTAGGGAGGGGGGACTACATCTCGGTATTCTCGTCCGATGCACTGTCATCGTCCTTGTCCATTTCAGACGCGGCTTTCATCTCGGATTCCGAGATCATACCGCTGGCATCAGCGTCGATTTCGATGAATTTCAGCAAAGCATCTGCGGCTGACATTTCGCCCGTTGAGGTTTTCCAGGTGACGAATTCTGTTTCAGACACAAATCCATCTGAGTTGGCATCAACAGTGGCAAAATCGGCACCGGCATGGGCGGCGGCACCAATGGCACAGAATGCGATGGCGCTGAGAATAAAGGTACGAGTCATTTGAAGATCTCCTTCGTTGCTCGCCACACTGTGTGGCTTTATCAAAGCTGCCCAAGCCGGACAGAAAAAGCCCGTGACTCTTCGGAAAGCTGGATAAAACCGTTTTAACGACAATGCTGTGAGGTTGCGGATAGATCAGCAACTGCACCAGACGCAGCCTCGCGGGCGGACATTACCGTCCGTTCAAATTCTCAGAACTGTAATTCTGGTGACCAGAGTCTTCGCCAGAACTACATCCGGAAGACGCCGAAACCGCGATCCGGGAACGGCGCATTCAAAGTCGCAGAAAGTGCCAGGCCAAGCACACGGCGGGTATCTGCCGGATCGATAATCCCATCATCCCAAAGCCGCGCGGTCGAAAAATAAGGCGAGCCTTCTTTTTCATAGAGATCACGAATGGGTGCCTTGAACGCCTCTTCATCGTCCGCAGGCCAGTCTTCACCGCGACGTTCCATGCCATCGCGTTTAACTGTGGCCAGAACGGATGCGGCTTGCTCGCCGCCCATCACCGAGATCCGGGCATTCGGCCACATGAACATGAATCGCGGACTATAGGCCCGGCCGCACATGCCGTAATTCCCGGCGCCAAAGGATCCGCCCGTGACCAAAGTCAGCTTCGGCACAGATGCAGTCGCAACTGCCGTCACCATTTTGGCGCCGTCCTTGGCAATGCCGCCAGCCTCATATTTGGAGCCGACCATGAAGCCGGTTATGTTTTGCAGGAACAGTAATGGAATCCGGCGCTGATCAGCCAGCTCGATAAAGTGCGCGGCCTTTTGCGCGCTCTCGGAAAACAGAATGCCATTATTTGCCAGGATCGCGACCGGCATACCGTAAATCTTGCCAAACCCGCAAACCAGAGATTCGCCATAAAGTTTCTTGAATTCATGGAATTCGGAGCCATCCACGGTCCGGGCAATAATCTCGCGGGCATCATAGGGCTCGCGCAGATCCTGAGGCACAAGGCCGCGCAATTCCATCGGGTCGTAGAGCGGTTCAGACGGCTCCGTCAGGCCAACCGGCTCCGGCTTGGGCACGTGCAGCGTCCGAACAATCGATCGGACAATCGCCAGCGCATGATCATCGCTTGCAGCATAATGGTCTGCAACCCCGGACTGGCGCGCATGCACATCAGCGCCGCCCAGATCTTCTGCCGAGATGACTTCACCGGTTGCGGCTTTGACCAAAGGCGGCCCACCCAGAAAGATTGTGCCTTGCTTGCGGACGATGATGGTCTCATCCGACATTGCCGGAACATAAGCGCCGCCGGCGGTACAAGAGCCCATCACAGCAGCGATTTGCGGGATGCCTTTGGCGCTCATATTGGCTTGGTTATAGAAGATACGGCCAAAATGCTCACGGTCCGGGAATATCTCGGACTGGTGCCGCAGCTTGGCGCCGCCGCTATCCACGAGATAGATGCACGGCAAATGAATCTCGAGCGCAACTTCCTGACCCCGCAAATGCATTATCACCGTCAA
>CAYGUD010000239.1:0-4203 GCA_964352865.1 uncultured Hyphomonas sp. | reverse complement strand
TTCAAAGCCGGCCGGGCGTTTGGCAAGATTGATATCTCGGTGAGCGATACCGGCCCTGGGATCCCAGAAGCGGACCTGGAACGGGTGAAAGAGCGATTTGTCAGATTGGATGAAGCGCGCACACTCACCGGTTCAGGTCTTGGCCTGGCACTGGTGGACGCTGTCGCAGAACTACACGATGGCGACTTTATCCTGACTCGCGGTGATGACGATATTGGCCTAGAAGCGACCCTGTCTTTGACGATCAAACGATAGGGGGGCATTTGTTTCGCCTCAAAGCTCTTTCTGAACGCCCGGATGAAGCGGTCGCTATCGCGGCAGAACATGCGCCCTATCTGGCCAAATTAAACGCGCTTGGCGCTGATATTTCGGACCCCGGCGCTGTTCTTGAACACGCTCACGCATTGTGCGCCGCGGTCAGTGCAGGCTCAGAGGACGCGCACAAAAGTCTGCGACATGCGAAAAAACTCGCGCACCTGGCGATCGCAGCAAAGGACCTGAGCGGCCAGGCCGAACTGGCTGAAACGACGATAGAAATCACGCGCTTTGCAGACGCTGCCCTGCAGGCTGCGCTGGATGCCGCCTTGGCCAAGCGGGATCTCACCCAAGATGGATTGTTTATTGTCGCCCTCGGCAAGATGGGCGCATTTGAACTCAACTATTCCAGCGATATTGATGTCTCAGCCTTCTTTGATCCCGGTGTCTTCCAGGGCGGCGCCATGGAGCCAGGCGAAGCGGCGGCGCGAACGCTTCAACACGCCACCAGAATATTGTCTGATCGCACGCCTGACGGCTACGTGTTCCGGACGGATTTGCGTCTTAGACCAGACCCCAGCTCAACACCGGTGGCGGTCTCGACCCGCCGCGCCGAGCTCTATTATGAGAGTGTCGGACAGAATTGGGAGCGGATGGTGTGGATCAAAGCCCGTCACTCGGCGGGCGATCCTGAGGCGACGGCCGCCTTCCTGAGAATAATGGAACCCTTCGTCTGGCGGCGTCATCTGGACTATTGGGCCATCTCGGATGTCCACGCAATCAAGGACATGATCAACGCGAAAGCCGGCGATAAGAGCCTGCATGATGTTGCCGCTGACCTGAAACTCGGGCCCGGCGGTATTCGCGAAGTCGAGTTCTTCGTTCAAACGCAGCAACTCATACTGGGAGGACGAAATCCAGCTTTGCGCGTCCGCGGCACGCTTGATGGATTGGACCAATTGGTTGATCTGGGCGTGGTCGATACAGACGCCGCTGCGGACCTCGCATCCGCCTATGATACGCTCCGCATGGTCGAGCACCGTGTGCAGATGCTGAATGATGAGCAGACCCACACATTGCCGGCTTTCGAGACCAAGCGCGCTGCTGTTGCTGCGCTGTGCGGGTATTCTGACCTCGACGCGTTTGATGCCGACCTGATCGGTGTTCGCAAACGTGTCCACGAACACTACCGCGCTTTGTTCGCAGACGAGTTGCGCAAGCGCGCGCGCGCGGTGGATGGCAATCTGGTTTTCACTGGCGTTGATGATGATCCGGCAACCGTCAAAACCCTGCAAGACATGGGATTTCGCGACGCACCTCAAGTGATAGAGCGCGTCCGCCAATGGCACCGAGGCCGGACCCCTGCGACCCGCAGCTCACGCGGCCGCGAACTGCTCACGGCAATTCTACCAGACCTCCTCGCTGCAATGGGCGCAACAGGTGAGGCCGATGAGGCGTTCCGCCGGTTCAGCCGGTTTTTCGAAGGCTTACGATCTGGCGTACAAGTCCTCTCCATGCTGGTGGCTGAAACAGACCTGATGCAGGACCTGGTCACAACCCTCGCCATCGCGCCGAGAATTGCTGACATTCTGGCCAGACGCCCCGGTTTGCTTGAAGCGCTGGTTTCTGCCGCTGATCGCAAGGCGCAGCCTGAATTCTCCGATCAAATGGACTTCGAGTCCAAAATGGACGCCGTCCGCCGCTGGCAAGGCGAACAGGCCTTCCTGATCGGGCACCAGCTTTTGCATGGGCGGATCAAGGCCAGCGATGCCGCAGCCGCCTGGACAGAGCTTGCTGATACGTGCGTGACGCTGATGGCCAGCGCTGCCGAGGCTGAGACGGTGCGCCGCTTTGGTCCGGCGCCCGGGACCTGGTCGATTATCGGGCTTGGTAAGCTTGGCGGCCGGGAGATGACCGCTGGGTCTGATCTCGACTTGATTGTGATTTATGATGCAGACGGGGCGAGCGATGCGCAAAACTGGTTCACCAAGTTCACGCAGCGCCTGATCACTGCGCTGTCAGCTGAAACCGGCGAGGGGCGCCTTTACGAAACCGATATGCGGCTGCGGCCTTCCGGGAGATCTGGACCCGTTGCGACGTCGCTCGCGTCATTTGAGAGCTATCATGAGAGCAATGCCTGGACCTGGGAACATATGGCGCTGACCCGGTTGCGTCCGATCATCGGTGATGAGGCCCTCGGGCAACGTGTTCAATCGATTGCGGAACGCATCATCAATTCTGACAATTACCCGACCCGTACCGCCGATATTCTGGATATGCGCCAGCGTCTTTACCGGGAAAAGCCGCCGCAAAGTGATTGGGATTTGAAAACCCGGCGCGGCGGTTTGCTGGATCTGGAATTCGTGACTCAGCACGCTATCCTGACGGCCAAGACCGCGCAGCAGATCAGACCCGAATTGACGGCGGCTCAGGCGCAGCTGCAAGAGACGCAGGAATGGAGCGAAGGTTTTCACGCGACGCTGGCGCAGGCATTCGCATACCTGCAGGCGCTGCAGCAGGTCCAACGCATGGCGCATGAGACTGTGACCGGCGATGGTGACCTGTCGAACGCGCTCAAGGATCGTCTTTGCCGCGCCACGGGTCATGACAGTTTCGACGCTTTGAGCCAGCATCTGGAAGCCACGTGTGAAAACGTCGCCGACGCTTTCTGCAAAAAAATAGGCCCTCTCGCGACGGAGTCATGAGGGCCGCGCGTTCTATCTTTAAGTTCATAAGAAAGGAACTTGAAGATATGAAAAAACTTACGATTGCAGCCTTGATAACCCTTGGCCTTGGAAGCGTTGCGTATACCGCGATGGCGGACAATCATCGCGGCGGACCGCCGCCAATGCTGGAAGAAATCGATCTCAACCAGGATGGCAACATCTCTAAGGATGAAGTGAGTGCGCACCGCGCAGAGCGTTTCACGAATGCCGATGCAAATGGCGATAATCTCGTCACGGCTGAAGAGTTCGAAGCCTTTGCCGAAGCCGAACGAGCGCGCAAGCAAGAGCAGCGCCGCGCCAAACGGTTCGCAAAAATGGACGCTGATGGTGATGGCTTCATTACTGCAGCTGAACATCAAGCGGCCGCTGACGAACGGATGGACCGGATGTTCGATCGCATCGACACAGATGGTGACGGCGTGATCACCGAAACCGAACGCGAAGCCGCGAAAGAGATGATGAAAGAACGCCGTGGCAAACGTGGCAAAGGTCGCCGGGGATAGTGTGACACGGCGGTATACACTCCGCCGCCGTAGATTCCTTTGGCAAGTGCGAGAGATCCTCCCACTCGCGCTTGCCACAGAATCCGCTAGACTAATTGCGTGTCCGGTATCAGCGAACTTGATCAGATCACCCGTGCCGCAAACGGGGACAGGGCAGCGCAAGCTGCGCTGGTCAATCGGAATATGCCGATCATATTTCGCGTCGCTTATCGGATGCTGCAAGATCGCGCTGAGGCCGAGGACGTGACCCAGGAAACCTTTCTTCGCGCCTGGAAAACCCTGCCGGATTGGCAGCCTAAGGCAAAATTCTCGACCTGGGCCTGCACAGTTGCGCTGAACCTCTGCCGTGACCGGTTGCGCAAGAAGAAGCCGGTGCTGATGGACGAAGTGCCAGAGCGCGTCGACACGGCCTTGCGTCCTGAACAAGCGTTGGCCTCACAACAGGCCATTGGCCGGATCGAAAGCAAGATCGCGGCCTTGCCTGAACGCCAACGAGAAGCGCTGAGCCTTTGCGCCCTCGAAGGAATGACGAATATAGAGGCGGCCGAAACAATGGATGTCAGTGTTCGGGCGCTTGAAAGCCTTTTGGCGCGCGCCCGAAGAGCGCTAAAAGCAGAATTGAATGCCGAACTGGCAGGAGAGAAATGATGACGGATCTGACCATGACCCCTGATCGCGTGCTCGAACTGATCGAGATTTAGGGCGCTGAAACTGGCGCC
>CAYGUD010000238.1:0-4223 GCA_964352865.1 uncultured Hyphomonas sp. | reverse complement strand
AAGACGCGGGCATAGATGTGCGCGGATACACGACCCTTGAGAATGCCGCAGATCTCGACGATTTGCGCCAGCACCTGGGCGCCGATCAGATCGACCTTTGGGGCATTTCTTATGGCTCGCATCTGGCGCTTGCAGCGCTGCAGCAAATGGATGATCGGCTTGGCCGGGTAGTGATCACGGCGATCGAAGGGCTCGATCAAACCGTCAAACAGCCCGCAAGGTCAGATCTCTATTTCGATCGGCTGCAAGCGGCGATTGATACCGATCCTCTTGCCAAGGCAAAATTTCCGGATGTGAAAGCTTTGATCGCTCGCGTGCTTGCCAAGCTTGATGACGCGCCGCTGCAGCTTGCCATACCCACGCCGTCAGGAGAAACGGCGCCTTATCTGCTGCAGCGCCGAAATATGCAGCAATTCACCGCTGCTCTGGTCGCAGATCCATCTCGCGCGGTGCTGATTCTGAATGTCTATGACAGCCTCGACAAAGGTGACACTCAAATGATCACCGGGCTGATGCAGCAAGCTATCGATCCGACCGATACGGCGATTTCGCTCCAGCCGATGTCGTATTTGATGGATGTCGCCTCAGGATCGGGCACCGAACGCCGTGCCATGCTGTGGGCACAAGCCGAGACCGCTTTGCTTGGGGCGCAGATGAATTTCAGTCTGCCGCTCGAAGCCGTTGACCCAAGCCTGGACCTTGGCGATGCATTCCGCGCGCCGCCAGTTTCAAATGTTCCGACTTTGGTGCTGTCAGGGACGCTCGATGGTCGGACCTTCTTGCAAAGCGCCGACGAGGCAACAGAGGGTCTGTCAGCGCGGCAAACCGTGATCGTCGAAAACGCGGGCCATAATCTATTCATGATGTCGCCGGAGATCACGGCGACCATACAGGACTTCATGCGCGGCGAGACCGTTGATGGCCGGCGTCTGACGGTTCCGCTACCCAGCTTCGAGTAGGATCTCTGAGCCAACGCGCCCCGCGATGCCCGCTTCTATTAGAAAGCGGGCACATGCGTTGCCTAAACTGTGCAAGGCCTTTGCATTCTGAGCCGCCGCGATTACACCGACGCGCAGCAGGCAAATGAAAGACATCCAGATGCGCGATGGCGGTAGAATAGCAGCAGCGATTGATGTGCTCAGCGATGTCATCAATCGGCATCAACCGGTAAAAGTCGCTGCCCGCGATTGGGGTAAACGTGCCCGCTATGCTGGATCAAAAGATCGAGCCTGGGTCTCCGGTCTTGTCCTTGACGCCTTACGCAAGCGCAATTCCATTTCTCATGCCATGGCTGATGAAACGCCGCGGGGCCTCGTGCTGGGGGCGCTGAGCTTTGCCTGGGGCTGGGATATCCGCCGGATCGACGATGCGATGGACGAGCAGCACGCGCCGAGTGCTTTGACTCTGCAAGAGCGAGAGCGCCTGGTGATGGCACCTGACGTCACGGCGCCGCCGCATATTACCGGTGATTATCCAGAATGGCTGATGCCGCATATGCAACGCGCGTTTGGCGAAATGGCGGCGATTGAAGGCCAGGCCATGGCGGTGCGCGCAGATGTGGATTTGCGGGTGAACACGCTGAAGGTCGACGCCGAAAAGGCCGGTGCGCCGCTGCGGAGCGCCAAAGCAGAACCGTCGCGCCTGCTGCACAATGCTTATCATATTCCTGCCCGCGATCCGTCTCAGCGAGAAGCAAGCCTGGAAAGCATTCCCGCCTATTCCAAAGGCTGGGTCGAAGTGCAGGATGCGGGCTCCCAAATCGCAGCGGCGGCAGCGAATGCGCAGCCGGGCGAACAAGTGCTCGACTATTGCTCGGGCGGCGGCGGCAAGACTTTGGCGCTCGCAGCAGCCATGGGCGGTAAAGGTCAGGTCTTCGCTTACGATATTGACGGCCGTAGGCTCAGCGCGATCGTTCCGCGCCTGAAACGCTCCGGGGCCCACAATGTTCAACTGGTGCATCCGCGCGAACCGGAAGCTCTTGAAGCGTTACTGGGTCAGATGGATTGCGTCTTTGTCGATGCGCCGTGCACAGGAACCGGGACATGGCGCCGACGCCCGGACTCTAAATGGCGGGTTAAGTCGAAATCACTTGAAACCCGGATTGAGCAGCAAGACGAAGTGCTGAACGCCGCCGCAAACTATGTGAAGCCGGGCGGTCGCCTCCTATACGCAACGTGCTCCTTCCTGGTCGAAGAAGATGAAGACCGCGTCGATGCTTTCCTGGCAAGCCATCCAGATTGGAAGCAGGAGGATGCTGTCGACCATGCCATGGCAAGTGGCTTACTCACCGATGAGGGCATTGAGGTGATCAAGGCCGGGCAGGGACCGGCCGGGAGTGTGCGGCTATCGCCGCGAAGTGCGGGTACGGATGGCTTTTTCTTCGCCGTTTTGAGACGGGAAAGTTAACGCGTTCGAACCAAATACCGAACCTGTTTTGGTGTCATATTTAGTCAGGCGCGCCATATTGATCCTCTGCGAAGGGGATAAAAATGGGCGTCACGTCGAGCAATGGTGTTACCACTTTAAAGCCAACGGCCTGGAAATGGTATGTTGGCGGTGCTGTGATGTTTTTCATGTTTCCGGGATTTGGCATGTTGATCGGGCTGGTCTTTATCCTCATGGGCGCGGGCGTCTTGCAAAACGTTGTGCTGACCAAGGACGGCATCAAAGTCCGCAACTGGTTCTCGGCCAAATCCTACGCCTGGCCTGAGATTGATGATTTTCGTGTCTACAAGGTTCGATCCGGTTTGATCACGGCTGCCAGCATGGTGTCGTTTATCCATGTCGACAAACAAGGCAGCGTCATGGGTAAGGCGGCGAAGTTTCTGGTCGGCGGAACGCACTCCATTCCAGCTGTCGGCATGCCAGCAAAAAAGCTCGCCCAGCTGATGCAAGCCTATAAGCTCGGCTTTGTGCCCAAGGACAGTGCCGCTCCAGAAATCGCGCCTTCCGTGCCGGTTCCGGGCATTCCAGCGCCCGCGCGGCGAAAGCCTGTCGCCCAGCCACGCGCAAAGACAAAAACTGATGCCGCGCCGATTGCGGCGCGCGTATCGAAAAAACGGCCGATAAAACCTTCAAACCTGTCCGGCGGTCGCAAGCCCTCCGCGCCGATGGTTCAGGAAGGTGGCGGCTGGTTTGGTCGGCGGCCATCGGATTCTCGGTTCGGTTCGTGACTCCTCCTGGTTGAGCCTGCCGCGGGACTCAGCTAAAGGGCCGCATGGCTGATCAAAAACACGAACGCGCGCTGATTATCGACTTTGGCAGTCAGGTCACGCAGCTCATTGCCCGACGTCTCCGTGAAAGCGGTGTCTATTGCGAAATCCACCCGTTCAACAAAGTCGATGAGGCGTTTCTCAAGACCTATCATCCGCAAGCCGTCATCCTATCGGGCGGACCTTCCAGCGTCACATGGGACGATAGCCCGAGAGCCCCGGACGTTCTTTTTGAACTCGGCATTCCCGTGCTGGGTATTTGTTATGGTCAGCAAGTGATGATGGCGCAGCTTGGTGGGCGCGTTGAAAGCGGCACCAGCCGCGAATTTGGTCGCGCCTTTATCGAACAAGTTGTCGCTGATCCGATCCTTGACGGCCTGGATTTTGGCAAAGAGGGCGAACAAGTCTGGATGAGTCATGGCGACCATGTCGCTGAAATGGCGCAAGGGTTTGAAGTTGTCGCAAAGTCGCCGGGCGCGCCATATGCTGTCATCGCCGACAGAGATCGCCACTATTACGGCACCCAGTTCCACCCCGAAGTGGTGCATACGGTGAACGGCGCTAGAATGCTGCGCAATTTCACCCACAATATTGCCGGGCTCAAAGGTGACTGGACCATGGCCGCCTATCGCGATGAAGCGATTGAGAAGATTCGCGCGCAAGTCGGGTCTGGCCGGGTCATTTGCGGCCTCTCTGGCGGGGTCGATAGCTCGGTCGCAGCGGTGCTGATCCATGAAGCAATAGGCAGCCAATTGACCTGCGTCTATGTCGACCACGGACTGATGCGAATGAATGAAAGCGAGCAAGTCGTCGACTTGTTCCGTGAGCATTACAATATTCCGCTGGTCCACGTGGATGCGTCCGATATGTTCCTCGGTGAGCTGGCAGGGGTCAGCGATCCGGAGCACAAGCGCAAGATTATCGGCAAACTGTTCATTGATGTCTTTGAAGCTGAAGCCAAGAAAATCGGCGGCGCTGATTTCCTCGCGCAAGGAACTCTCTATCCAGACG
>CAYGUD010000237.1:0-4223 GCA_964352865.1 uncultured Hyphomonas sp. | reverse complement strand
AATCTTGCCCGGCATCGGCGCTTTTACAGCATCCCCCCCGGCCAGCGCTTCGGCCTCGGCTTCGAAATCCGGGACTTCAACCAGCACGCTGTCGCCGCCCGTCGTGACCGCAAAACGGCGCGGCGACAAATCGGTCAGCAAAGGCATTGAAACATCGTCAGCGACGTCGAGCTCGTCTGGCGCAAACCAGTCAGCATCTTCGCCAACAGCGACCGCCGTCTTACGAACCGGCGCGGCATTGATGCGCCAGCCATCCCGGATCGACCATGGATCGTCGCCGCTATCGCCAAGCAAGACATCGCACACGGCCATTACAGAGGCATGTTGATGCTCGCTGGGCGGCTGGGTCAGCACATCGCCTTGTTCGGCAATCCAGTTGACATGGTGGCTGCCATCAATGAACGCATCAGCCATGGCGCAGCGGCGCAGGAAGCCGATATTTCCCGGCACACCGGCTAGCTGCAAATGCGCCAGGGTGTCGATCAGGCGGTCATTCGCCTCATCCCGGTCTTCGCCCCAGACGACCAGTTTTGCGATCATTGAATCATAAACCGCCGGAACCCGGTCGCCAGACTCAAACCCGGCTTCCCAGCGGACCCAGTCCGCGTCCGGGTCAGCGAGCATGCCAAACTCTTCGATCAGACCAGCGCCCGGACGGAATCCGTCTGCCGGGTCTTCAGCGCAAATCCGCGCTTCAATCGAATGTCCCAGCAGTTTGATATCTTTTTGTTTCGCCGGCAGTTTTTCGCCGCTGGCAACGCGCAATTGCCAATCAACCAGATCCGTGCCGGTGACCATTTCAGTGACCGGGTGTTCGACTTGCAGGCGGGTATTCATTTCGAGGAACCAGAACGTATCAAGGGCCAGCGGTTTGGCACCATCGACAATGAATTCAACCGTCCCTGCCCCTTCATATCCGACAGATTTGGCGAGCTTCACGGCAGCGCCGCACATCGCCTCGCGGACTTGGTCTGGCATGCCTGGGGCCGGAGCCTCTTCCACGACTTTCTGGCGGCGACGTTGCAGTGAACAATCGCGCTCGAACAAGTGGACCGCATTGCCGTGGCTGTCGCCAAAGACCTGAACTTCGATATGTCGGGGCTGTTCAACCAGTTTTTCCAGCATCACCCGGCCATCGCCAAATGCAGATTCGGCCTCGCGGACAGCGCTTTCAAGCTCGTCTTTCAATTCGCTGGCTTTGGAGACGAGACGAATGCCGCGCCCGCCGCCGCCCGCGACAGCTTTGATCAGGAGCGGGAATCCGATCGTCTCAGCTTCCTTGGTCAGTGTCTTGGCGTCCTGCGCGTCGCCGCGATAGCCTGGCAGGACAGGCACACCCGCCTCTTCCGCAATCGCTTTGGCGCGATCTTTGAGTCCCATGGATTCAATCGTATCGGCCTTTGGCCCGACCCAGATCAGGCCCGCATCGGCAACGGCGCGGGCAAAAGCAGCATTCTCTGACAGGAAACCATAACCCGGATGGATGGCTTCGGCGCCGGCTTGCTTCGCCGCGTCGATAATCCGAGCGCCATCAAGATAGCTTTCAGTTGCAGAAGCGGCGCCGATCCAGATCGCTTCATCAGCTTCGCGAACATGTTTGGCAGCCGCATCTGCGTCTGAATAAACCGCCACACTGTGGATGCCCAATGCCCGGCAGGTGCGCATGATGCGGCAAGCAATTTCGCCGCGATTGGCAATCAGAAGCGATGAGATCATTTTATCCGCCCTCGATATTGTTCCTGGCCGGGGTGGTCATTCGGCCTTGCCCCGGCTTCCTATTACCGCCTAAGCTAATGCCAAGAAAAGAGTAA
Organism: uncultured Hyphomonas sp.; assembly: GCA_964352865.1. Taxonomy (GTDB): domain Bacteria; phylum Pseudomonadota; class Alphaproteobacteria; order Caulobacterales; family Hyphomonadaceae; genus Henriciella. The sequence continues at coordinate 2,412 of CAYGUD010000237.1, read as the reverse complement.
GGGGAAATCCTATGGCATACGCATCAGGCGTCCGTCTCAGCAGTCTCGCAGGCCTGGTTGGCGCTGCCGTCGGTGGTTATATTGGTTATACGCAAGCCGCCGAAGTCAGCGAACTCACACCGATAACGGGTGCATTAATCCTTGGCGGCGTTGGACTGGTCGCCGGCAGCGCAGGCGCGTTTATCCTGAAATCCGTCATGCAATTCCTGATCTATGCCATCATGCTCGGCGTCGTGATTGTTGTTTTCCAGAATCAGATCGAGTCTTTGACCGGAATCAATCCCTGTACAGCAACGATCGAATTCTTGCGCGGCATGGGTCTGCCCGTGAGCATGCTCCCGGGCGTAGACTAGGCGCAATCGGGATTCAAAAAGGGCTTGGCATACCCGTCGACGCATTGGGCGGCGGCGGATAAGCCAAGCGTAACGTCCCTTTTAAGTCATCTGGTCAGTCGACCGACGTGATACACTTATTGCTATTGCGATAGCGGCAGCGATTATTGATCTTAATGGTGCCTTTAGACCAATGTCTCCAAGTATTGCCATCCGGGTGATATTTCAGCGTCGTACCATTCTTTTTACAGCTCGTTCTTTTGAAATCGTAGCCTTGATCTATTTCGTATCGAAGAAAGAAGGTCTGCCCCTCTTTAAGCCCCGCTTTATCGAGCTTCCAGGTATGCGACTGCCCCTGTGAGAGCATATTTTTTGAGAGAATGATATCGTTGACCTCAAACCAATAGAGGGCATAGGCGCCTTCATTTTCAAATTTCACCTTGCTCACATAACACGTCTTCTTGCCTGTGACCGCTGCGTCATCGGCGGCAGCCGGTATGTCATCAACGACGATGGACTCTTGAGCTTGCGAGAACAGACTAGCCCCGATCGCAATTGCAGCGAGAGATAAAATTCGGACAGTGGGGTATTGGGGCAAAGCGGCCTCCTAGATATCAACACCCCTCACAGTGCGAGACCTCTTGTCGATCTCTTTCGAATAGACTGTCTCGAAACTTGGCGCAGCTTCAAACTGGCGAATTTGACAGGCGCAGCGCTACACGGCTCACCGGTGAAATCGAGTATGGAATTCTCGTCAATCGACCGACGTGATACATTTATTGCTGGAGCGATAACGACAGCGATTGTTGAACTTTGTTGAGCCTTTGGACCAATGCCTCCAGGTGTTCCCATCAGGATGGTATTTCAAAGTTGTACCGTTTTTCTTGCAGTTCATACGTTTGAACTGATCGCCTTGATCGAGTTTGTACTTCAGAACAAATGTGTCGCCAGATTTAAGATTGGTTTTACTCAGATCCCAGATCCGAGATTGGCCGCTTAACAGATGCCCGGGAAAGTCGTGATCACCAACGTTGAAATGAAAGACTTCGTAAGCGCCCTCATTCTCAAATTTGACCTTACTTACATAGCAAGTCTTACCACCTGTCACCGCTGTGTCGTCTGCTGCAATCGGCATTTCATCAGTTTCAACGGCCTCTTGAGCTTGCGCGCATAAGCAGGCTCCGATCGCGAGTGCGGCAAGAGATAAAGTGCGGAGCATGGAGTATTGGGGCAAAGCAGCCTCCTAGATATCAACGCCCCTCACAGTGCGAGACTTCTTTTCATCTCTTTCGAATTGACTGTCTCGAAACTTGGCGTGGCTTCAACCTGACACATCTGACAGGCGCAGCGCGGCTAACGCGTAAAATCAATCATGGCACTCTCTTGACTCGTGGTTCGAGCAGCACCGGCTTGCCCGATGGCGCCAATAGCCACATCGGGTAAGCCAGACACAACGCGAGCCCGTGCCTCACACTTAGTCGACCGACGTGATGCACTTATTGCTAGAACGATAACGGCAGCGATTATTGATCTTTGTGGTGCCTTTAGACCAATGAGCCCAAGTGTTGCCATCAGGATGATATTTCAAGGTTGTACCGTCTTTCTTGCAGTTCTTACTTTTGAACTGATCACCTTGATCGAGTTCGTACTTCAGAAAAAACGTGTCGCCAGACTTAAGATTGTTCTTACCCAGATCCCAGGTCCTAGATTGGCCGCTCAATAGACGGCCATGAAAGTCGTTACCGCCGGCTTCGAAATGAAAAACTTGGTAAGCGCCCTCATTCTCAAATTTGACCTTGCTGACATAGCAAGTCTTACCGCCTGACACCGCTGTGTCGTCTGCTGCGATCTGCGTTTCCTCAGTTTCAACTGACTCTTGAGCTTGCGCGCATAAGCAGGTTCCGATCGCGAGTGCGGCAAGAGATAAAGTGCGGAGCTTGGGGTATTGGGACAATGCTGCCTCCTAGATATCAACACCCCTCACAGTGCGAGACCTTATGCTGGTCTCTTGTGAATGAACTGTCTCGAAACTTCGCGCGGCTTCAAACTGGCGAATTTGACAGGCACCGCGGTGTTTAGC
>CAYGUD010000236.1:0-4269 GCA_964352865.1 uncultured Hyphomonas sp. | reverse complement strand
CATCGAGGAAAGCGGAGGCGTCGAGTTTTCGCTTGGCGCACATGTGATTACGTTTTAGCCGATGTCACAGATGGTCGGCTATGATAGTGTTTACCGACTGGATTTCCTCGAAGGGCGCAATGCTCGCCGATACACGACGACTGGCGTCAGCCAGGCCACCAGCACCGGTATTCAGTTGTACGAAAATCCCGGTCTGGATGTCTATTCGCTCGCTAAAGAGCAGGGCAGCCGGTTTGGTATTGGCACCAGTCATAAGGATGCCAGCTTTGGGTCGGCCGTTTATGCCCCGATGGGCGATGGCTTGAAATATGAGGTTTCGATCACACAAAGCGCGCTGGTTTTGCGACCCGCCAATGCTGCGACGAAATCTCGTCTCGGCGACAGGGAGTAAGAGATATGTTCGGGCTTTGGGATCGCTATGTTGTACCGCCGCTCATCTCGTGTGCCTGTACTGCGAAGCCAATCATGAAACAGCGCGCCAAGATCGTGCCGGAGGCCGAAGGCGTGGTTCTGGAAGTCGGCTGCGGCTCGGGCACCAATTTCGATCTCTACGATGCCGCCAAAGTCACACATTTGCACGCCATTGAACCGTCCGAGGGTATGATCCTGCGCGCCAAGGAGGCCTGGGTCGCAACATCGCGCGAAACACCCTGCGATATCCATCTTTGCGGCGCAGAAGACGTGCCGCTTGATGATAATAGCGTCGACACAGCGGTGGTGACGTTTGTGCTCTGTACCATCCCTGACTGGCAAAGCTCGTTGCAGGAATTGCGCCGGGTGCTGAAACCCGGTGGCCGCGTCCTGTATTCCGAGCACGGCCTGGCGCCGGATGAAGGGGTCGCCAAATGGCAGCGCCGCGTTGAACCCGTCTGGAAACGCTTGGCGGGTGGCTGCCACCTGACGCGCGATACCAAGCAGATGCTGGAAGCCGAAGGCTTTGCGATTGAGCAGCACGACACGATGTATCTGACGAACACGCCCAAGATCGCCGGTTTTGCCGCCTGGGGCAGCGCGCGTGTCGCTTAGCGCGCGAACACCGCCTTATCTTCCATTCCTCCAAGGCGTGCCGCGGTTTGAACCCGTCCTGAAGCCGATTCCTCAAGCCGAATGGCTTAGCCGCGATACGGAAGCGTATGTCTGGCTGCGAGACAAATGCCTGATCTTGAAAATGATGCGGGCCAATGTTGTTGGCGGTGCGCTCGACAGTGATGCCGCTGAAGAAGCGCTGCAATTGATCATGTCGGCGACAGGGCGTGTCCCAGGACAATCTTTCCCCACGGCGCTGGAAGAAGCCGCGTCGCTGGTCTCGGACGATCTGTGTCTGTTGTCGCAGCAGCGTCCGGGTGACTGGCGTCTGACCGCCGGGGTGTTGTGTGCGCCGACTTACTGGATGCTTCCCGAACGGATCGGGCTCGACCTGGCCGGTCTGCATGGCCCCGTGCCTGGCGGCGATCCTGGACTTTCGGCGCGCGTGTCACGGATTTTCACGGGTCTGAAACCGGATGTCGTGCTGGAGCGCTTCAACTGGACCGTGCAGGCCAGCGACAAACGCTATACGCCTGACCGCCCAAGTATCACCGGCAAACAGGTGAAAGACCTGTTCCTGCGCGTTGAGCGTCAGACGGTCCGCAAACTCTACAAAACCGGAGCGGTCTTATTCACGATTCGGATCAGTATCGATCCTTTGGGAGCGATCTTGCAGGATCCGGAAACGCGCGAGTCGTTTGAAGATGCCTGGCTGGGGGCGGCGCCGAGTGTGCGACGCTACAAACATTGGAACGCCCTGGAGCCTCTTGTGGCACGCGCCTGCCGTCAGGCCGAAGGCGACCTCGACCGCGCCGACGGTGATAAAGATAAAACAACCTAAACGCCGGTGCGACAAACCGATGGCCTGGGCCCACCAGGCATGGACGGGCCAGCCAAAGCGACCTAAATGCTCCTCGTCACGTCAAGGAGCGCACATGAAATACTGGCTGTTCAAATCTGAGCCCTTCAAATGGAGCTGGGACCATCAAAAAGCCAAAGGCGATGCTGGCGAAGAATGGGATGGCATCCGCAACTACCAGGCGCGCAATAATATGCGCGAGATGAAAGTCGGCGATCGCGGGTTTTTCTATCACTCGAATGAAGGCCTGGAAGTGGTTGGCATTGTTGAGGTTTCAGCTGAAAGCGCTCCAGACTCGACCACAGATGACGAACGTTGGGACTGCGTCCACATTCGAGCCTTGGTGGATATGCCGGAACCTGTGACCCTGAAAGCGGTCAAGGCCAGCGAAAAGCTTGCGGCGATGTCACTGGTGACCAGCATGCGTCTGTCCGTGCAGCCGGTTCTGGAAGACGAATGGATGGAAGTCTGCCGCATGGGCGGCTTGAACGGGAAAACCCTGAAACCGCTCTAGCCGCTAATAGGCGCGCGAAACACGGAACCGCAATTCCGCGTCAGGGGTGACGTCAGTGGCCCCGAACAGAGCGCCGGTATAGAGGCTCCAGTCAGGGTTCAACGTCCACACCGCAACCGGTCCAACCTGGTGTTCCTGATCATCCAGGCCGAGCCAATCGTCTGTGGAGCCATACTCAGCAAACCATTCAAGGCCGATTTTTGGACCATTGGTGAGCGACGTCGTGGCTGCTGCACGGGTCTGTATCAGAATGCCATCAGCGGGATCATTGCCGATTTGCTTGGTCGCCCCAACAACGAAGCGCAGTGTCCAATCATCAATTTGTTTCCACTGATTGGTCCAATGCACCGTCAGGTCGCCAGGCCGATCATCAAACCGATAGCGGGCGTCAAAGCGAAAACCGGTCTGATATAATTGTTGATCTGGAGAGACCTGCCAAACCAGTTCGGCACGGGCGAAATCTGGATCGAAATCTGAGTCATCCGTTGTGCGTAGCGCGCCGACAATCCGCCATCTCAAATCGCCATTAATGGCGCGCTGATAATGAAACCGCTGATTATAATCGCCATCATCAGCGCTATAAGAGCCGCGATACTCCCAGCCATGATCATCTGCATCAATGACGGGTCCGAGCACGCCGCTGGTATTTTGCGCCCAAGCCGATGGTGTGATCGCCAGTGCAAGTCCGCAGATTGCATGTCGCATGCTTCTCTTCCTGTTTTCTCAGTCAGCCGATGTGGTGGAATTCGGTGTTGTAGCTATGACAATAATTCTATCCGCTTGATAGTCTAAGACTATGCTATAGCGATCTCATCCGCTAGTGCCATGTCTACGATTGCGTCGCAATGAATGAGCGCTGTATCGTAAGGCGGCAAAGGACTATTCTCTTCTGTGACCAGCATGCCAAGCTCTGTGCAACCCAGGATGATGCTGTCGCAGCCCTGATCTTTCAGTGTCTGGATCGCGGATTCGTAAAATGCGATGCTGTCATCGTTGACGATGCCGTGCGTAAGCTCTTCAAAAATGATCCGGCTCAGCTCTCTTTGCGTGTCTTCATCCGGCAGGACAGGCGTCATACCGGTCTTCTCCGCCAAGCGATCGACGAAGTAAGGCTCTGCCATTGTGTAGGCCGTCCCGATCAGGCCGGGCTGTTTGCGGCCATCGGCCTGCAGTTTGGCGCCGCACGCATCGACAATGTGTAGGAAAGGCAAGTCTGTCGCGTTTTCAATCGCCTCCGCAACTGTGTGCAGCGTGTTACAGGCCAGCACCAGAAAATCGGCACCAGAGGCTTTCAAGCCTTTGGCGGCGCGATCAAAACCAGACCGGATAAACGGCCAGTCGCGTGTGTCATGGGCGCCATTATAGTCTTGGAAATTGACCGAATGGATGCGCATTTCGGCGCTGTGATAGCCGCCAAGCCGCTCACGGACCATGGCGTTGATTGTCTTGTAATAAATCAAAGTGGCTTCAGTGCTGACGCCGCCAATCATGCCAATTGTCTTCATCGTGCACCCTCTTCAAATCCGGCCAAGGCCCATTCAGCGAAAGCGGATAGATCCCCGCCATTGAACAGAAAACCACCAATTCCGGCCGCATGCGCCGCATCAATATCGGTTTGCTTGTCGCCAATCAGAAAACTCGCTTCGCGTCTTACGGGAAAATCTGCCATCGCCTGGAGCAGCATTCCAGGCTTTGGTTTGCGGTCAAAACTGTCTTTTCGAAAGCGCGAATTGGTTCCCTCAGGATGGTATGGACAGGCGTATATTGCGTCGACTTTGGTCCCCGCCGCTTTCAAGCCTGCGATCATATGCGCGTGAACAGCCTGCATATCGGCCTCACTGTAATGATCAAAGGCGATACCGGACTGATT
>CAYGUD010000235.1:0-4314 GCA_964352865.1 uncultured Hyphomonas sp. | reverse complement strand
GAAGGTCAATCCGTCAACAGAGGCGCCGTGCTTTGCGGCCTTGATGTTGAAAGCCGGGCTGCACGGATCGCCGAAGCCGAAGCCGGTGTCGCAGCGGCGCGCCTTGATTATGAGGCCGCACGTCAGCTTGAGGAAAAAGGCTGGACGACATCCAACCGCGCAGCCGCCACCAAAGCCGCCCTGGACGGGGCTGAAGCTGCGCTCGAAGCGGCGACGATTGAGCTGTCAAAGACCCGCATCACGGCGCCGTTCAATGGCGTCTTCGAAACGCGCATGGCTGAGCTTGGGGACTTTCTGTCCGTCGGCGCGCCCTGTGGACGTCTTATCGATCTTGACCCGATCATTGTTGCTGTCGACGCAACGGAAGACCAGCTCGGCGCGATTGATCCAAGCCAACCTGTCAGTGTCGAGTTCGCCACGGGTCGCCAGGCGACTGGAACTGTTCGTTTCATTGCCCGGACAGCCAGCGCGCAAACACGCACGTTCCGTGTCGAAGTTGAAGTCGCGAACCCTGAAGCCAGCATTCCGGCGGGTTTGACGGCATCGGTCAAGCTCGGCCTCGGCGAAGTGCCGGCTGTTCTGACCACGCCTGCGACACTCGTTCTGCATGATGATGGCCGTGTCGGAGTGCGCTACGTCGACAGTGCGGACCTCGTACAGTTCACCGAAGTCAATATTGTTGATGACGCCCCAAATGGCATTTGGGTCACCGGTGTGCCAAGCGGTGTGAACCTTTTGGCGGCCGGCCAGGACTATCTCAAAGAAGGGGTCAAAGTGTCGACCCGTCTTGGTGAGGGGCTGTAGCACATGAATAGTCTCATCGATGGCGCAATTGATCGCGCCAGAATGGTCCTCGCCATATTGCTCGTCGCCCTGATCGCAGGGACGATGACGTATATCAACCTGCCCAAGGAAGCCGATCCGGATGTCCCGATCCCATTCGTTGGGATCACCATTCCGCTTGAAGGCGTCTCACCCGAAGATGCTGAACGTCTTCTGGTGCGCCCGGTTGAGAGCGAAATTCAAGGCATTGAAGGCGTCAAGCAAATCGATTCCTTCGCCCTCGAAGGCGCCGGACAGATCATCGTCGAATTTGATGTCTCCTTCGACCAGGATCAGGCGGTTCTGGACGTCCAGGAAAAAGTCGATCTGGCGCAGCGTGAATTCCCCGAAGAAGCGCGCGAGCCGATCATCACCGAAATCAACGCCGCCTTGTTCCCGATCCTGGCGATCAATCTGTATGGCGATGCCCCGGAGCGCAGCTTGTACAAGATTGGCCTCGATCTGAAAGACGAGCTGGAAGGCCTGGAAGGCGTTCTGGAAGCTAATCTGAACGGTGACCGCGAGGAAGTCCTGGAGATTGAAGTCGATCCCGCCAAGCTCGAAGCTTACAATCTGTCTTATCAGGAAATCTTCGCGGCAGTTGCCAACAATAACCGGCTTGTTCCTGCGGGCCGGATCGATATGGGCGAAGGTCGTTTCCCGGTCAAAGTGCCGGGCCTGATCAAGACCGCTCAAGACGCATTTGATCTGCCGGTTAAATCCTCTGGCGATGCCACGATTACGCTGTCGGATGTGTCCACCGTTCGCCGAACGTTCAAAGACCGCTCGCAATATGCCAAGTTTAATGGCCAGCCAGCAGTCTCTATTCAAATCGTCAAACGCACGGGCGCCAACATTCTCGACACAGTCGCAGACGTTGAAGCCATCGTTGAGCAATCCAAAGCCAGTTGGCCTGAGACCGTGAATGTCACACTGACCTCTGACATGTCTGAAATGATTGATGATCAGCTTGGGCAACTTCAAGCCTCAATTGCTGTGGCGGTTGTCCTGGTGATGATTATCGTCGTTGCAGCCCTCGGCCTGCGCTCTGCTGCTCTGGTCGGCCTGGCCATTCCAGGCTCTTTCGTCATGGCCTTCCTGATGCTCGGAATGTTTGGCTATACGATCAATATGATGGTGATGTTCGGCATGGTCATCGCCGTCGGCATCCTCGTCGACGGGGCAATTGTTGTGGTCGAATATGCCGACCGAAAAATGGCCGAAGGGCTCCACCGAAAACAAGCCTATGGCATGGCGGCAAAGCGCATGTTCTGGCCAATTGTGGCTTCCTCTGCGACAACTCTGGCAGCCTTCTTTCCCTTCCTGTTCTGGGACAGCCTGGTCGGCAAGTTCATGTCTTATCTGCCGATCACGCTGATCTTCGTTCTGGCTGCGTCTCTGATCATGGCTCTGATCTTTTTGCCTGTGCTCGGCTCCGTCATTGGCGGCCGCGGTGCAGACGAAAATGACAATAATGGCCTGGTTGAGGTCTCCGGCGTATCCGGCGATCCGCTTGAAGCTAAAGGCTGGTTTGGCCGTTATGCCCGTGCAACAGCCGCCCTGATCAGTCGCCCTTTCCTGGTGACGTTTGCCGCGATCGCGCTCATCATATCGATTTTCATGTGGTTCGGATCCACCACCCACAAATCAGAGCTATTCCTCGATGTTGAGCCAGAGCAACTCTATGTCTTTGTCCAGGCGCAAGGAAACTTGTCGGCCGATGAAGAATACGAAATTGTCGACCGGGCTGTGAACCGCCTGCTCCCTCTGGATGGCATCGAATCGATGGCCTCAACGTCTGGCAGCGAAGGTTCTGGATCATTCAATTTCGATGGTGTCAGTTCGCCGCCTCAGGATACGATTGGCCGCGTCCTGATCAACCTCAAGGACCGTGATGCCGGCTATGATGGCCGCGTGACCGAGCAGAATATCCGCGATGCTCTGGTCGGCCTTCCAGGTCTACGCACCGAAGTCCGCAAGCTCGAACAAGGTCCGCCCGTGGGCAAGGACATTCAAGTTGCGGTGCGCTCGAATGACGGTCCGGCTTTGCTGCTCGCCGCAGCACAAGTCCGCGACCTGATCGATTCCATGTCAGGGCTGCGCGAAGTCGAGGATAGCCGCCCCCTGCCCGGGATTGAATACCAACTCGAAGTCGACCGCGCCCAGGCTGGCAAGTTCGGCGTCGACGTGACGCAAGTCGGAGCCGCTGTGCAACTGGTCACGAATGGCATTCTGGTCGGACGTTATCGCCCGGATGATGCCTTGGACGAAATTGATATCCGCGTCCGTCTACCGGAAAGCGAACGCAGCGTTCAAGCGCTCGACCGTCTGCGCATCGCAACGCCGAATGGCCAGGTCCCGCTGTCGCAATTTGTGGAGCGCGTACCGGCTCAAAAAGTCACCAAGATTGAACGCCGGGACGGCAAGCGCGTCATCATGGTCCGGGCAAACGCCATCGAGCAAGGTGCCGGTGCCGGAAAAGTCGCTGAGCTGAAAGAGCTGATTGCAGCGGCAAATATCAATCCTGTGGTCAATGTCGAATTTGAAGGCGCTGACGAAGACGCAGCAGAAGCCGAAGCCTTCTTTGGGGTCGCGGCGCTTTCGGCGCTGTTCCTGATGGGGATTATCCTGCTGTGGGAGTTCAACAATTTCTATCACGTTGTTCTGACCCTCTCTGCAGTTATTCTCTCCACTGCCGGTGTGTTGATCGGCATTCAATTGATCCTGCCTTATATTTCGATCCTGATGATCGGCACGGGGGTGGTCGCTTTAGCGGGTATTGTGGTGAACAATAATATCGTTCTGATCGATACATTCCAGCGCTTGCGGCGCGATGGACGCACCGGCGAAGAAGCGGCGATCGCAGCCGCGGCGCAACGCATCCGTCCGATCCTCCTGACCACGCTGACGACGATTTGCGGCCTGTTACCGATGGTCTTCATGATGAATGTGAGCTTCCGAGAAGGCGCGATCAGCTTTGGCGGCATCACTGCGGAATGGTGGGTGCCACTGGCGACCGCCGTGGTCTTCGGGCTCGGTTTCTCGACGATGCTGACTTTGATCGTCACACCGGTCTGGCTCGCCGCACCCGAAAAAATGGGGCGTTGGCGCAAACGTATGGTTGCACGGATCACCGGACGCTCTCAGACAATCGAACCAGACGCGCCAAGAGAATTCGACTGGGCCGAACCAGACCACGAGGTTCGCCCGGCGGCTGAGTGATCAGGTTTAGTTAGCCCGGCTGTGTGCTAGCAAAGCGGGTGAGAGTTCCTGGCTATTTGCGGTTTTCCACGGCTGAGCTCTGCTCAGACCGTGGAGCCCATCGCGGATGGGTGGGTCTTTTCTTGGAGGAACTAGATTGTGAGGGGCCCCACGGTCTCGCTGCGCTCGCCTTGGGGAACGGCTCGGTTTTGGGCGATCAACGCGCGGCGGTCCTTGCCCCTCTCCCGGTTTCGGGCTTCGAGGGAATGGCAATCGTATACGATTGCCCCG
>CAYGUD010000234.1:0-4319 GCA_964352865.1 uncultured Hyphomonas sp. | reverse complement strand
GGACAGATATTGATCAGCAACTCGGCGGCGTGGCACGTGCCTCTCACTTCTCGGCAGCGTGCGGCGACCCCGGCGTCCATTAAACGTCGATAGAAGACCAATCCTTCATCGCGCAGGGGGTCACACTCATTCACACTGATCATGGTTCGCGGCAGACCTTTCAGCTCATCAACGCTGGCAAAGAGTGGCCAGGCGAGCGGGTTCTTCGCCTCGTAAGCCTCCATGCCGTACGCCATTGCGCCGCGATTGCTGTGCAATCCGATCAGGATGCCGTTATTTTCAACCGACGAAGGCAGATCGTCTTGCGGCCACTGACCAGCAATGTACGGGCACAGCGCGTACAGGCCGCTGACAAGGTTCAGATCGCCATCTTGTTTCAGTTTCAATCCAGTTGCGAGTGTCAGATTGCCGCCGCCGCTTTCGCCCGCAATCACGACCCTGCTCGTATCGATGCCCAGCGCGTTGGCATTGTCATGCAGCCAGTGCACGCCGGATACGCAATCATTCAGCCCCGCCGGGAAAGGCGCAACTTCGGTTGCTGAGGATGGCACCAGCGCATTTCGGAAATCGACCATTGCCACTGCGACTCCGTTGGCCGCGATAATTTTCGACCAGGCGCGGTAATTTCCGTAAAAGCAGGAAAACGTCATCATCCCGCCACCGTGAATATAATAGACGCACGGCACGTGTTCTTTGCCTTCGGGACGCACGAAGCGGATCTTGATCGTGTTGCCATCCGGCTGAGAGGTAAACTCATGCTCGCTGATCGACAGTCCGTCGGACGGCGCCAGGGACTCATCATCCATCATTTCGAGCATCATCCGGATTTGCTCAGCAGCAGCCTTGGCTTCCGGGGTGTTCGCTTCTGCCAGCTGTGCCTCACGAGACGCGACATTGGTGTCTTCAGTCGGGCTCGGTAAAACCATGAGCGCCGCTTTGATACGAGGATCAATCCGCATGTCGTTTGCGATATCTGCCATGACGTTTTCAACTCCCTGCCTTTGGCAAAGAGACAAGCATATCAGGGTAGCGGCAGGCTAGTTTGTCGTCGCGACAGCGGCGTTGATTAAGCGAATTGCGGCGCGATTTTCAGGTTCTTCACCCAGCCAAGCTTTTCATAGACCAGCAGAATGGTGCCATTATAATCGACAATCCGGTTCCACACGCCTTTACGGGGGCGATGCAGAGCGCTTTGCGGTTGCTCATGATGGTGGTCATGAAACGCTTCGCCGCCGGTCAGCAGACCAATCAGATGATCCGCCCATTTCGGTGTTGGCAAATGGCCCAGGACATTGATGCCATAGACGGTCGCATGAAACTGAATGGCACGACCGATGACAAAGCAGGCATGGCAGATCGCGGTCAGAACAAGTGATCCGCCCGCGGCCCATACGATCAGATAGATCGCCGCAGGGATAAACAGATGTAACACCAGTGACAGCGAATTGTAGAACTGATCCATCCATACCACGATTGGGTGTTTTTTCAGCCACATCGGCATCGGGCGCATCATGTCTTTCGCATCACGCCAGATAATCCAGCCGACCCAGGCCCAACGCTTCGATTCAAACGGATTGTGCGGATCGCCGGGCTTGTCGGAAAAGCGATGATGCTGGCTATGATAATTGACCCAATCGCGCACATTGCCTTGCATAGCGATCATCAGGTTGAGCATTGTCACAATCTGACCGGGCGCTTTCAGCTCACCAGCTTTGTGTTGCATGATCCGGTGCAGAGGGCCGATGCCGGCATTGCAGACAAAGATCGACAGCGCGACAATCCCGATTCCCAGTGGCAAATAATACCAGCGCAGTGTCAGACCTGAGAGGGCCAGTCCAAGGATCACCATCGTGATCAGCATGGCGAGGCCCAGCACGGGATAAAGCACGGCCGAGAAGAAACTCGCAAAGTTGAATGTGGACCAGGTTTTGGGGATCGCAATTGAGCGAGGGATCATTCTGAAGGCCTCCGGATATCTATTATTTGTTACGATGCGCGCAAGTCGCCTTCGATTTTGTTAAGTCTCGATTGCAAATCCGGAAAGTCCTCTTTCGATCAATTCACTGCAATCTTTTGAAGTGTGACGGGAGAGTCACGATTTACGCAGCCCTCCCGCCAGGTTTAGCGATTGTCGAATTCCGGGCGGACCAGTTCCAGGCCGCGCCGCGTGATTTGATAGGGACGGCCTTGCTTTGAGGCGATGGCCCGACGCCGTTTCAATTTGCGAAACAGGAACAAGTCCAGGCCAGGGGCCCGCCAACCTTCTCGATTGATACAGGTGACGCGTTCGATCTTTCGATTTTCACCGCGTTCGATTTCGATCCGCCCACCTTGGGCGAGCAGGTGGAGAATGCGCTGTTCAGCGCGTGAGATATCCATTGTCTTGAATGTCCGATGGAGCGCGAAGAACGCGCATTGAAACAGACTGACCCAGGTGATGGATCAGAGCTTAGGTCTGTTTCGGGCCCCGCAGCGACATTATCGCAGCTTAGGGGCCTTTACCGGGGCTCAGACTGGTTGAACATAAAGTCTCCGTTGAGAGAGCGACATACGAAACAATGTTGGTTTTCGTCAAGCGCGCTCGCCGATACTCAAAAAATATGTCTTACTCAGCGCAGGAGGAAATTCGATATGACCAAAATGAGCGAGATGTTGTCCGGACTGCGCCGTATCGTGACGGCGAATGATGCAGATGGCAAATCCCACATCATGATAGATGGCGGCCCCGCGGATGAATTTCGCACCGGCGATCTCGGCGGCCTTTTGGAGATTTGGCATGATGACGCGTCGGGTCCGATCGATGCTGCCCCATGCGCAGACAAAGGCGCCGGCACGCCGGTCCTTTCGCCAGATCATGGCAAAGTGAAAATTCGCTGGTTCACTGCTGGCCCCTCGCCGGAAGGCGCGCCGCCAGAAATGATTGCGGACCTTACACGTCAGGCTTTCATCGCAATTGGCGCTGGTGACCACCAGCCGGATACGTCGAAACACCCGGCCATGCACACAACCCACACGCTGGATGCGATCATCCTGATCAAAGGACAGGTGAAACTGATTCTGGATAAGGAAGAAACGATCATCGGACCCGGCGACGTGGTGATCCAGCGGGCCACCAATCATGCCTGGGCCGTCGAAGGCGATGAGCCAGCTCTATTCGTGGCTGTGCTGGTCGACCGAACTTAAGACCTCTGCCGAAGCGATACTCTCGGCCCATGTCTCGCAGCCAAGTTTGCCGCGGCAATCCCCGCGCACTTCCAGCGAGGCATGGCTGACGCCAAACCCTTTTTCGTCAGCTGTGCTGACCAGGCTGACCACTGCATCGGTCGCCGACAGCTCTTCGGCTTGTCCGCATTTCTCGCAGACGAAAAAAGCCAGCGGCACATCGCTTGGGCCGAGGTCGAGTGCGAAATAGGCATTCAGGCTTTCCACCCGCGTGACAAATCCGAGCGAGACGAGGAAGTCCAGAGCGCGATAGGCGGTCGGCGGAGAGACAGAGCCAACGCCGTCGAGCGAACCAAGGACTTCATACGCAGTCATTGGGCGTTTCGCGTCGAGCAACAGGCTCAGCACATGTTTGCGGATGGCTGTCAGGCTTTTTCCATTTAGCTGCGCCTCATCGGCAGCGGCCTCGAGCAAGTCCTCACGCGTCGGCCTGACGCTGTCAGGTTGTCGCCAGCGGCGGCGGTGCAGACGGCGCTTTCCAGTGGCCGGCGTCCGGGTACGTAATCGTGTCATAGTATGACGTATATGATCGCAACGCCTTGCCGTCGAGTTAAAATCTTCCCGTTTACGTCAACGGAGCCATTGACGTGCCCATAAAGAAAACATAATAAGAACAAACAGAGATCATTAGAGTTGAGTTTTGCTGAAATGACTGCAATTACGACCACGTCTGACGTGTTGGATCAGGCGCTTCGATCTGCCGGGCTTGAGCATGCGTTCGATGATCGTGGTTTGGCTTATGAGGATTGCCCTGGTTGCGGCGCCCATAATGGCCTGAAGCTTTCATTGGGACGCGGGCAAGTGCAATGCGCAGGATGCGGCAGTGAAGGACCGCTCCTGGTCTATTTGCGTGAGAAAGTCGACGCTGGTGATTGGAACCATCAGCCTTTTTCGGAAGCAGAGATCATTCCAATCGAGCCGCGGCTGAAATCGCCATCGCGTGAAATTGTCGAAGTGGACCCAAGTGCTGCGCCGAACATACATGATCAGAAAGAGCTCGTGGCGGAATGGGTGGAAGAAGTTCAGGCGCCACCTGAACCAGAACCTGATCGCCAGCAACAGAAATCAGGTTCGAAAACAAAGCCGGGCAAGTATGC
>CAYGUD010000233.1:350-4333 GCA_964352865.1 uncultured Hyphomonas sp. | reverse complement strand
TTGACCGTTCTAAAGAGGCTTGTATCAGCGCGGCGCCATACGGATTGCGCCGTCAAGACGAACATCTTCGCCATTGAAATAGCCATTCTTACACATTTCAACTGCCAGAGATGCATACTCGTTCGGATTGCCAAGACGGGCTGGATTTGGCACCTGGGCACCAAGCGCCTGACGAACTTTTTCCGGAGCCCCCGCCAGCAGCGGCGTATCAAAGATGCCCGGCAGGATTGTATTCACGCGGATCAATTCGCGTGACAAATCACGCGCGATCGGCAACGTCATGCCAACAACACCGCCTTTCGATGCAGAATAGGACGCCTGGCCGATCTGGCCATCTTCGGCTGCGACCGAAGCCGTGTTTACAATTGCCCCACGCTCACCATCGATGGGATCGAGGGTCATCATGCCGGCTGCTGATTTGGCGATACAACGAAAGGTCCCAACCAGATTGATCTGAATGATGAGGTCGAACTTATCGAGCGGGAAGTGCGTGATCTCACCCGTTTCCTTGTTGCGGCTGGCGGTCTTGACCGCGTTACCAGTACCGGCGCAATTGATCAGAATGCGCTCCTGGCCGATTGCCGCGCGAGATTTGGCGAAACCTGCATCGACGCTGTCATCTGAGGTCACATTGACGTTGCAGAAAACACCGCCGATTTCGCTCGCCACGGCTTCGCCTTTTTCTTCGTTTAGGTCGAAAAGCGCGCATTTTACGCCATGGCTCGACAGCAAACGAGCTGTCGCCGCGCCAAGACCAGAAGCGCCGCCAGTGATGACGGCTGAGATGTTAGAGTTGAGTTCCATCGGGTATCCTCCAATATAAGACTTGGAGGCGATGTATAAGGAAGTATGCTAGCGGCCAATGTCTGACCCAACGGAAATCATCATAGAAAACGGCGATAATATCCCGACTCAGCTGCCTATCGCAACGGAAAGGCAGCGGAAACGGGCAAGACGCAAGCTGATTCCAAAACTGTTGCGCGTGGCTGGCCGCATTCCATTCGCTGATGATCTCGCTGCGGCTTATTATTGTGCGCTGGATCCTGACACACCGATAAAAGTCAAAATGGTGCTGTTCACGGCGCTCGGATATTTCGTCTTGCCGGTCGATGCGATCCCAGATGTTCTGACAGGGCTCGGCTTTACTGATGATGCAACCGTTCTTGCCACTGCGCTTGGCATTGTCGGCGCGCATATACGCGAACCGCACCGCCAAGCGGCCCAACGCTTGTTAGGACTGACAGCCCGCCCTACAGCATAAAGCATGCTCTACTTGCTCCTCGCTTCGGCTGTCAGCGCACTGCTTTACGGTGTGTTTTTCAGTAATTCTGCGCCCAGTCTGCCGCGTGTTGTGGTGAAAACTGCGGCGACCGCGCTCCTAACCCTCTGGGCGTATTACTCTGGCGCGCCGCTGCTAATTGTGACTGCCCTTGCCTTCAGCACGCTGGGCGACGGATTTCTCGGCGCCAGTGAAGAGAAATACCTGCTGCCCGGAATGGCCGCCTTCTTCATTGCCCATGCCGCCTATATCCCGATCTTCTGGGAACATACCAATGAGACGCGCACTGTTTCTATTTTGGGTTTGCAGATTGTGATGACGATAGGCGGGGCTTTGTTCGTCCGATCGATGATGCCCTGGATCGACAAGGCGATGCGTCTGCCGGTTCTGGCATATGCGATCATTATTCTGGTTATGGTCAATGGTGCGCTGCGGCTAGAGCCAGCGCTGTGGGTGGCGACAGCCGGTGCCCTGGCCTTTGTCACATCAGATCTGATCCTGACTCTGGAACTGTTCCGACTAAAACCTGATGACCCGATCAAACGCCTCACGGCGCGGGCGATCTGGTTTCTGTACTATGGCGGCCAGGCAGCGATTGCCTGGAGCTTCATCCACGTGCTGTCTTAACCGATCGTCGAATCAAAACTCGGCGATACTGGCAGGATCTCTTTGACCCCGCTGCCATCTTCGAGGGTTGGATCGATTTCCATGATCGCCAGCGAGCGCTCTGCCGTACCGTCATCGCGAAACCGGAACAGGCCATTAATACCCATGAAGCCGTCGCGGTTGATCAGTTCATCCGCCGTCAGCTCGCCGTCCGAGGACAGAGCCGCGACCAGCGCAGCGGCATCATAAGAGACCGCCGCCAGTGACGTTGGCTTGGCGCCATACATACGGTCGAAGCGTTGTTCGAAATCCGTCACATCGGCTGAAGGCGCAGTGGGAAACCAGGCCCCGCGCAAACTTGGTTCGCGCCAGATATTGGGGTCATTCCAACCCCCCATACCGAGCATTTTTACACGCCGCGTATCGACCCCGTGATAGGCCAGCAAAGGCGCAATTCGGCGCAGGCGGTTGCCGCGCTCTGGCACCAGGACCGCAACGCGCGCGCCGCGGTCAACGGCACTGGAAACGGTTTGCGCAAAATACGCCGCTTCTGTATCCGGGTTCGTGGTCGATGCCGGATAGAAAGCGGAGGTCAGCATGGAGCCACCATTTTCCAGCACGGCCATTTGCATCGCTGTTTCTATGCGTGTGCCGAGACCGCTCTGTGGTCCGAAGAATGCGAACTGGTCATAACCGCGCAGCGCAGCATATTCGATGATCGCCGCAACCTCTTCTTCTGGCGCGATTGATGCCAACCAAGCGCCATAGCTGGCGACAGAACGGTCATTGGAAAAGGCGATAATCGGTTTTGCGGCTTCGACCGGCTCTGTATTGAACCCAAACAGGCCCTGCTCCTCGACCGGTGTGAATATCTCGCGGACTTGCTGAACATTGGCGCCAAATAATGGGCCGAGCACGACATCAACGCCTTTGGCTTTCAAGTCTTCTGCTGCCGTTGCGGCCTGGCTCTGAGAGCCGCCAGTGTCCTTCGGCAAGAGCACAATATCTTCAAAGCCAATGTCAAACAGAGCGAGTTCTATGCCGGCCAGCATGCCTTCAGCCTGTTGGCGGACACTCGGGTTCGGGTGGGTGAATGGCAACAAGACGCCAGCGCGAATAATCTCACGACCGGCCATATGCGGCGGTGTGTATGGCCCTTGCGGCTGACCATCAGCCATCTCGCCCATGCCGTCTTCGTCCACTGTGCCAGCGCCAAGGTCGCCTGTATCGCTGCCCGGGACGGGGTCAACGCGGGGATTGCCGGTTGAAATCGGTCCCACTGGACCGGGCGAAGAGGTCGCACAGCCTGCAAGCGCAAGAACCGCCGCAAAAAAGAGGATTGGCAGAGGCGCACGGACGCGCGATGCTATCGGCAATGTCATCAAAAATTCCTTCTTCCACTGAACCCAATGGCCGCGATGTGAATCGCCGTTCTGGCGAACCTAAATCTCGGACCGACGCGGCGCAAGCACTCGATCCCGGTCTTTACATCATCGCAACACCCATCGGGAATCTGCGCGACATTTCTTTGCGCGCCCTGGATACGCTTGCGGCCGCCGATGAAGTCTTGGCCGAAGATACACGTGTGGCGCGCCGTTTGTTAGATGCTCATAATTTACGCGCCAAACTCAGCCCCTATCATGACCATAATGGGGCGAAGCGCCGCCCGGAAATCCTCGACAAGCTCGGCAATGGCGGAGTAATCGCGCTGATCAGCGATGCTGGAACGCCAATGGTCTCTGATCCCGGTTGGAAATTGTCGCGCGACGCGCTTGAAGCCGGCCACAAAGTCATCCCGGTTCCAGGCGCTTCGGCGCTGCTTGCCGGACTGGTAGCCAGCGGATTGCCGAGCGACCGGTTCATGTTTTGCGGCTTTCTGCCGCCCAAATCCGGTGCCCGCAAACGCGCGGCGCAAGACCTCGCGGCTGTGCCATCCACTCTGGTCTTCTATGAAAGCGGCCCCCGCCTCGCAGATTGTTTGCGAGACCTCGCAGACACGCTTGGCGGTGCGCGCGACGCGGCGGTTGCTCGTGAATTGACCAAGCTGTTCGAAGAAACGCGTCGGGGATCGCTCGCCGAGCTGGCTGCGCATTATGCA
>CAYGUD010000233.1:0-340 GCA_964352865.1 uncultured Hyphomonas sp. | reverse complement strand
TCTGTCAAACAAGCTTCGGCGGAGATTGCTGAGCTGTTTGGATTACCAAAACGAAATGTTTATCAACGCGCGCTCGCTCTCAAGGATGGCTGACCGGGATAGACGGGGAGCAGAAAAACGAGGCCGGACCGCCGAAACGATTGCTGTGGTCTGGCTGCGCTTAAAAGGATATTCTATCCTCGCTCAACGCTTCAAACGTGCCTCAGGCGAGATTGATATCATTGCCAAACGCGGACAGTTTTTGGTATTTATCGAGGTAAAACAACTCTCTAATCTGGCGCTCGCGCAGACCGCCGTGACCGAACGATCCTGGCAAAGGATTGCCCGTACCGCTGAACTT
>CAYGUD010000232.1:0-4338 GCA_964352865.1 uncultured Hyphomonas sp. | reverse complement strand
CGCAGTGCGGCCGACGCTTTCCCAGGATGCTTTTGCGATTTCCGCCCGCGCCTCGTCTGAAAGCTCAGGAAAGGCTAATTGCAAGTTCCGGCGCACGGTTTTGTTCTGCGAAAAAAGCGGCGCAATCGACTTCATCAGCCAACCGACGAAATTCGAAGCATTGTCCGGCCCGAGCGCTTTCATTGGCCACCAATAGATGACGTCCCATGCAAAGGACTCAAGCCGCCAGATAAGCCGCTGCCCAGGGGTCGAACGGTTATCAATGTCTTTTGGACGGATGTATTGTTGTTCAGTCTTGTCCATGCGTCTCGGCTCTGATCACTCTTGCTAATAGGGCGTCAAGTTCAGTGGGGCGATCAAACTGGACTGCAACTGGAAGCGTGTGAATATTCTCCCGCTTATCCTGTGGCAAGCGGGCAAAGTCCTTTTCCGTGGTGATTAATTGCGCGGAATGGTCGTTCGCCAAACGCCGCAAATAACGGATATCCGCGTCTGTGAATGCGTGGTGATCGGCGAAAGGAACAGAGTCGCGGAGATCGGCGCCGAGCGCCGTCAACGTATCAAAGAACTTCTCCGGCCGGCCAATGCCGGCAAAAGCGACATAAGGCTGTTGCCGCGGCACTTCTAAAGGCACCAGTCGGCCATGGAATTTCGGTAGGTCTGTTCGCGCAAGTTCGGCTGGCGGCGCGCCTTCGCCCATAATGACGATCGCGTCGGCTCTGGAAAGACCGTCTCGAACCGGTTCTCGCAATGGACCTTTCGGGATGACAAAGCCATTGCCGAACCCGGCTGATGCATCGACAACGATGATCGTGAGATCTTTGGCGAGAGAAGGGTTTTGATGGCCATCATCCATCAGGATGACTTCAACTCCGGCGGCGCTCATAGCGGTTCCCGCTGCAGCTCTATCAGCGCCAATCCATGCCTCACCCGCAGCTGCGAGCATCAGCGGCTCATCGCCAACATCGGAGGCAGTGTGATGGCGTGCATCCACTCTGAGTGGCCCCTTTAAACGCCCTTTATAGCCTCTGCTAAGAGTCGCGACACGGCATTTATGGACGTCTTTGATATGGGCCCGCAAAGCGGCGACAACAGGGCTCTTTCCGACGCCGCCAGCGGTCAGATTACCAATACAAATGACGGTTGCCGGGACAGATATTGGCTCTACGCGTCTAATCCGCTGGCGCGTGACCAGTGCGTAGCCCCAGGCGAAAGGCGTCAGCAGGAAGCGAAGTAACGGCGCCGCCTCGCGAGACCTTGGGTCGACCTCACGTGACCAGAATCTTGGCTCCCTCATGATCGCAGTCCAGCTTCGACAAGTATCGGTTCGAGCGCTTCTAACGTCGCTGACATCGGACCGAGCGCGTCAGACTTCAGCATTTCGGTCATCTCAGTAGAAACAGGCAGCGCCGGATAAGAAGACGCGAGCTCTTGCGCGCCATGGACGATCGAAAAGCCCTGAAAAGGCAATAGGCGTTCCGACAGGTCACGAAAATTGAACACACTTGGTCCGGTGAGAACAGGTTTGCCCAGCTGCAAGGCTTCAAGCGGGTTATGCCCGCCGACGCCCGGCGCATGACCACCGCCGAGATAAACGCAATCGGCGAGCCGATACCAAAGCCCCATTTCGCCCATCGTATCGGCGAGCAGGATCTCGGTCGCAGAGGTGACCGGATCACCTTCTGACCGGCGCGCAATCGCTTTTTTGGTCATCGAGAGAAGCGTGTCTACTTCGTCGCCGCGATTGGGGTGACGAGGCGCGATAATCAAAAACGGGCGCGGCTTCATCATTAGCCAGGCATCGATCATCAGCGCTTCTTCGCCCGCGTGCGTTGAGGCTGCGAGCATGGTTGGGCGATCGCCGATGTCTTCTTTCAACCTCGCTAGGGCTTGCTCATCAACAGCGGGGGCTGGCAAAGCGGATTTGAGGTTTCCAGGACATGTCACGGTCTTACCAGACAGCTCCATCAGTCCCGTCTTGGTTTGAATATCTGCGGCGATTTGTAAATCGAATGTCTCGAAGATTTTTTTGGCGGTCTTGCGCCACCGCATCCAACCGCGAATCGACTTTTCAGTCATCCGCGCATTGATCAAAACACTCGGCACATTTCGCGCGTTAAGCGTCAGCAGCGTGTTCGGCCAGATTTCTCCTTCTGCGAAGACCGCAAGGGACGGCGACCAATGGTCCAGAAACCGCTCGACGATTCTCTGCTCATCAATTGGTGCCATCAATTGTATGCAAGTTTCGGCTTTGAACACAGCCTCGCCGGTAAGGGCGTTCTCAACCAGTCGAGAGGCGGTTTGGGTCTGGCACGTGAATAGCAGCGTCACATCGCGAATGCCGGACCTCAACATTCGACGGGCAAGTTCAAGCAGAAGCTGTGATTCTCCCACACTCGCAGCATGAAACCAGATCAGGTTTTGAGCAGGTCGGGGAGGGGGGCTTACCGAAAAGCGTTCGGAAATCCTCGCCAAATCTTCCTTTCCGGATTTAGCACGACGACGAAAAATCACGCCCAGAAAAGGCGTGATCAATCTTGTAAGCGATTTGTATAAGACTAGTCCGAGCGGCATTGCGCTCTTATAAACTGAAAATGGGCGCGACGCCCACTACCAGTTTCAGCCAGCCAGGAAGCTGATAGCGCTGTTGTTTGGCGCCTGAGGTGCGGCGTCTCTTTTGTCATCGCCTTCAGGCGCGACAGTGAAACCCATCCAGGTTAGCAGGACAGCAATTGTGAAATTTCGAATGGCGACGAGAACGGTCAACATGGCAAACCCCATAACTTATCGAATATCATTAAACCAGAATCGTCTTAACGGAAAGAGGCGAAGACATTAAAAATTGCGCCAATTCGCACTTTGAAGGCATAAAAACGCAGAGGCCGTGACATGCAAATCGATATTGACCATTTGCTTACAATGACAGGCGGCGACGCAGATCTTGCCGATGAGGTCCTGGACATCTTTCGCAACCAGGCCGAGATGTGGGGCAGGATGCTTGATCCCGATACCGTTCAATCAACATGGGCCGACGCAGCGCACGCGCTAAAAGGGTCCGCCTTGAGTGTTGGGGCGACGGCTTTTGCGGAAGAATGCGCCAGTGTTGAGCAGCGTGGGCGGTCCGAAGACACGATATCCAGAATCGAGGCGGCAACGCTATTATCCGGACTGAAGGACGGCTTGTCGCAAACAATTGAAGCTTGCGCACGCGCCAGCTACGAATTGTCAAAACCCGGCTTGAGACGATCGAAAGATTCAAACTCGTAGGCAATGCAGCGATCAATCAATGTCCGCCAGACCGGCTCAGCGATTGCCGGCGACAGGCCCTGACGCAGAGATTCAGCTTTCACTTTTGCGATGACATCTTCGATGCGGGGTCGATCCAGAACGGCTTTGCGATGCCCCTTGATGCGCGCTGCAGCGTCCATGAAGGATTGCCGCTCAACAAGCAGCTCGACGAGCAGGCGATCGATGCGGTCCACTTCGTGACGGACATCACCCATTGTCTCTGCGGTATCACGCGTATGATATCTTTTGGAACGGTCTTTGATGGATTGCGACATGGGTTTGAGCCTTTGCTTACCGTCCATATGTCGCCTCTTATCGCTTAATGCGATGCGGTGCGGCGACGCGGTCTACGTCTCTGAAATGATTAGGCCTTCCAACACGCGGTCGGAAGGCCCAATCTACAGTCCTGAATTGTATCTAGCGTTCGATAAAGCTCGGCATACGCGCCTGAATACGGCTGCTGCGCGCTGCTTCGGCTTCAGTGATCAAAGCCTGTACTTCAGGGTCGTTGATGATTTGCGCCAGCTGACCGATCGCTTTCAACTCTTGTGCAGACGCGGCTGCTTGCGCGCCAAACATTGTAAAACCTGGCGTCGATTCCGGGAACGTCATCAGACGAATCTCCGAATCGGCTTCGATTTCAGCCAGGATCCGGGCTTTTTCAATCGCCGTTGAAAGCCCGCCAAGTTCATCGACCAACCCTTGCGCGAGTGCATCCTCGCCGCTCCAGACGCGTCCACGCGCCACGGCATCGACTTGCTCGAGCGACATATTACGCCCCTCAGCGACCAGACCGATGAAGCGATTATAACCGCGCTCCAGCCAGGCGCGGACCATAGCGCGCTGCTCATCCGTAAATGCGGCAGTCGTCGAGAACGCACCTGCGAAAGGGCCGCCAACGATGATGCTCTCGGCATTGATGCCGATTCGCGCCAGGCCTTCGTCGATGGCAAACTTGCCGCCAAATATCCCGATGGATCCTGTGATCGTGGTGCGATTGGCAACAATCCAGTCAGCGCCTTTTTTGTCGAGTTTAGCGCGGGCGTTTTC
>CAYGUD010000231.1:0-4358 GCA_964352865.1 uncultured Hyphomonas sp. | reverse complement strand
CAACGGTCGCATATCCTGACCTCAGCCAACGCTATGCAATGAAAGTCGCCAAGCGCCGCACTCTGGAAGAGATTTACCCCGCCGACTGGTCAAATTTTGCAGAAGACATCGGCATGCGCGCCCCTTTCGTGCGACGACGGGTTGAGGAAATTGCGACAGCTATTTTAGGCAGCCTAGATAAGGTCCTGAACGATCTAGGCCTGCCACTGGATAGGCATGGCATCGCTACGAATTATTCAAGTATGATACAGAAACGGGCATCGTTCACGTCTGAATTGCCTTGATGCCCTCATAGGCAATCATACCGGCAATCATGGCTGCCATGAAACCAATGATTGGTAGTCCGCCAACTGTCAGAGCAGCAATCGCAGGCCCCGGGCAAAGACCGACAAGCCCCCACCCAATACCAAACATTATAGCGCCAATCGCCAGACGCGTATCAATTGTCCGATTACCCGGAACTTGAAAACGGTCTGCAAAAGCAGGCTTATCCCGCTGCCACACCAGTCTGTAGCCAATCGCCGTCACGAGCAGCGCCCCGCCCATCACAAAGGCAAGCGATGGGTCCCAATTTCCGAGGATATCGAGAAAGGCCAGCACCTTTGCTGGGTTCAACATTTGCGAGAGAGTCAACCCAATGCCAAAGACCAAACCCGCAAGCAACCCGGATATATTCTTACCCATATCAGCCTCCAGTCCAAAGTTTGATCACTGCGACGGTCGCCATCCCGGCCGCCATGAACAATGCGACCGATACCATCGATCTAGGCGAGAGGCGGGATAATCCGCAAACACCATGACCGCTCGTGCAGCCGGATCCGAGGCGCGTGCCAAACCCTACCAAGAGCCCAGCGAAAATGATCATGGGCCAACTGGAGGTGAGCTCGAAGGCCGGACTTTCTCCGGAGACGAGGGTGTATAGGGTGGGAGCCGCGATTAATCCTACCACGAAGAAGCCGCGCCAAGTTTTGTCTCCAGGCTCGGCGAACGCAACGCCTGAGAATACGCCACTGATCCCGGCAATGCGGCCGTTGAGTGCCATCAGGATGACGGCTGACAGACCAATCAGCGCACCGCCCAACAAAGCGGAAATAGGCGTGAAGTTTTCCATCGGTGTTCTCCTTCAGCCAAGAGATGGCAACAGTTGACGATTTTGTAAAGTGTCATTATGTGAAGCTTACAAGGAACTTCCCATGGCCCCCGATACAGAACACATGTTGCCACGCGCCGAAGAAGCGACGCGCCTGATAAAGGCGCTCGCCCACCCGGAACGATTGATGATCTGTTGCCAACTTCGTGAAGGTGAGCTGTCGGTCGGTCAAATCGAGCGAATGCTTGGGATACCCCAGCCCAGGCTATCCAGAGAGCTCAGCAAACTTAGGGGGGATCACATTGTCGGCACACGACGCGAGTCAAAAACAGTGTTCTACCATCTGAAAGACGACCGCATTCGTGCGATCGTCGATACGCTTTGCGCCGTTATGCTTGGCAGCGCAGATGCGGCCAAGAAATGAGAAAAGAAGATATGTATACGCCACAAGTAACAGGCTTCTTCGACCTGCCAACAAACACAATCAGCTATGTCGTCGCAGATCCGGTGACCGGCAAATGTGCGGTTATCGATTCGCTGCTCGATTATAACGCCGCGTCAGGACGCACCAGTACCGCGTCTGCGGATAAGCTCATTGCTTTCGTTAAGTCTCAGGGACTAGAGGTCGAATGGATTATTGATACGCACGTTCACGCAGACCACCTGACAGCCGCGCCTTATGTCCGCGAGAAGCTTGGCGGTAAGACTGGAATTGGGGAGCAAATCTCCACGGTCCAAAAAGTGTTCAGCGAGATATTCAATGAAGGGCAATTCTTTCACACAGATGGCAGCCAGTTTGATCATCTCTTCAAGGCCGACGAGACCTACAAGGTCGGCAGCATGGAGGCAAAGGCCATACACACACCCGGCCATACACCGGCTTGTGTGAGCCACCTGATTGGGGACGCTGTCTTTGTTGGCGACACATTGTTTATGCCTGACTATGGAACCGCTAGGTGCGATTTCCCAGGCGGCGACGCAGGCACGCTTTATGATTCAATCCAAAAGCTATTCGCCCTCCCCGATGAAACCCGCATGTACCTCTGCCACGACTATAAAACCCCAAACCGCGACACCTTTGAATGGGAAACCACAGTCGGGGAGCAGAAGCGCAGCAATAAACATGTCGGCGGCAATGTGAGCCGAGAGGCGTTTGTGCAAATGCGCAATGCACGGGACGCGACTTTGGATATGCCACGGCTTATCCTGCCATCCGTGCAAGTCAATATGCGTGCCGGTGATCTGCCTGAACCGGAAGATAATGGGGTGCGCTACATGAAGGTTCCGATCAACGCACTCTAGCCCTTACACTTAAGCTCTAATCTGCAATCAGGAACGGCCCGAAAATGTTCACCAAGCTGGCAAAGTATTTTCCTATCCTTGACTGGGGGCCGAAATATCGGGGCGAGACTTTCGTCAACGACATGGTCGCCGCGGTGATCGTGACAATCATGCTAATCCCGCAGTCTCTGGCCTATGCATTGCTCGCGGGCCTGCCGCCGCAGATTGGCCTCTATGCGTCAATCCTGCCGCTGATTGTCTACGCTATCTTTGGCAGTAGCCGACAGCTGGCAGTAGGACCGGTTGCGATCTTGTCACTTATGACCGCCGCAGCCGCGGGCAAGATCGCGGCAACTGGTACAGCCCAGTATATTGAAGCCGCTGTAATCCTGGCCTTCCTGTCCGGTCTGATCCTGCTTGCGATGGGTCTATTCCGAATGGGCTTTCTGGCGAACTTCCTAAGCCACCCGGTTGTATCTGGGTTCATCACCGCTTCGGGCATCATTATCGCCGCCTCTCAGCTGAAACACATTTTCGGCGTCGACGCAGGGGGTCATAACCTGTTTGAGATCGTCATCTCCCTATTCGAGAAGTTTCCAGAAACTAATCTGCCGACCCTGTATATCGGCATCCCCTCCCTCATCTTTCTCTTTTGGGTGCGCAAACAGTTTAAGCCCATTCTTCGGAAAATAGGGCTCGGAGATAAGATAGCGACCATCATTGCTCGCGCTGGGCCTGTCTTTGCAGTCGTGGCGGGTATTCTAGTTGTAGCGGGCCTAAATCTTGACGAGCTGGGGGTAAAAATCCTGCGCGAGGTCCCGCAAGATTTACCGGCGCTGGGTATCCCCCGCTTTGATCAGGATATCTGGATGCAGCTGATCGGTTCTGCAGCTCTGATAAGCCTGATCGGCTTTGTCGAATCTGTTTCAGTCGGTCAGACGCTTGCTGCAAAACAACGGACCCGTATCGATCCAAACCAAGAATTAATCGGACTTGGCGCGGCCAGTCTATCAGCCGGCGTCTCATCTGGATATCCGGTCACCGGCGGCTTGGCACGCTCCGCCGTGAACTTCGACGCGGGCGCCGAAACTCCTGCTGCCGGCGCGTTCACAGCGATCGGCATAGGCCTCGCCACGCTGTTCCTAACGCCCTACATATTCTATCTGCCGCAAGCGGTCCTCGCGGCGACAATCATCGTCGCAGTGCTGTCGCTGGTCGACATTCCTGAGGTCTTCAAAGTCTGGAAATATTCCAAGTCTGATTTCGCAGCCATGGCAGCGACCATCATCGTAACGCTTGGCTTTGGAGTTGAACTTGGCGTCACCACCGGCGTGGTTCTGTCGCTTCTCCTGCATCTCTACAATACGAGCCAACCGCACTTCGCGCTCGTCGGCCAGCTGCCCGGCACACACCATTTCCGCAATGTGAACCGCCATCCGGTGGTTATTTCAGATACAGCCCTCACTATCCGAATTGATGAAAGCCTCTATTTCGCCAACGCCCGTTTTCTGGAAGATACGGTCTATTGCATGTTGAGCAATCGCCCGGACATGAAGCATCTCATCCTCATGTGCCCTGCAGTCAATCACATTGATGCCAGTGCGCTGGAGAGTCTCGAGGCGATCAACCACCGCCTCCATGATGCCGGGATCACATTGCATTTGTCCGAAGTCAAAGGTCCCGTGATGGACCGGCTAAAAAAGACCGATTTCCTCACTGAGCTCACCGGAAACGTCTATCTAAACCAGTATGAGGCGATGCTGGATCTCGATGGTGACTGTGTCGCCTCAGCGTTTGACCGGAACGTCACCACCACACGGCCCGGAACAGACCCCTGTCCATCATTACGACTCGCGGGCCTTGATCCAGTGAAGTGACGGACTTATCCCAAATGCACACATTAGCGGCAGGGCAGCAACTTCCTAATACCGGACATAACGAAGACGCCGGTTGATCCCAGAGCCGATATCAATCACTGCCGGTTTGA
>CAYGUD010000230.1:2941-4362 GCA_964352865.1 uncultured Hyphomonas sp. | reverse complement strand
CGACACAACTGTCGTTGACGGTGCTGGCACCAAGAAAGACATCGAAGCGCGTGTGGGTCAGATCCGCAAGCAAATCGAAGATACGTCTTCTGACTATGACCGCGAAAAACTGCAAGAGCGCCTGGCTAAACTCGCTGGCGGTGTTGCTGTGATCAAAGTCGGCGGTGCGACTGAAATCGAAGTGAAAGAGCGTAAAGACCGCGTCGATGACGCCCTGAACGCAACCCGCGCTGCGGTTGAAGAAGGCATCGTTGCTGGCGGTGGCACAGCCCTGCTTTCAGCGGCGACGAACATTGACGTCGAAGGCGCCAATGATGACGAGCAAGCTGGTATCGATATCGTCCGCAAGGCGCTCGAAGCTCCGGTTCGCCAGATTGCTGAAAATGCTGGTGTCGAAGGATCTGTCGTCGTTGACACAATCCGTCGCGGCAAAGGCAAAGGCTATGGCTTCAATGCTCAAACTGAAGAGTATGGCAACCTGATCGAAATGGGCGTTATCGACCCTGCGAAAGTGGTTCGCTCTGCCCTGCAAAACGCGTCTTCAGTTGCTGGCCTTCTGATCACCACTGAAGCCGGTATTGCTGAAGCCCCGAAAGCTGACGCACCTGCAATGCCAGGCGGTGGCATGCCAGACATGGGCGGCATGGGCTTCTAGCCCAGTCGCCAAAAGCGAAAAATCAATCCAGTGGATTGATTTTAGGGCGAGAAAGCCGCGGCAGCGGCTGGCCCAGAGCAAATACGAAAAGGGCGGCTCTCGGGCCGCCCTTTTTTGTCTTGAAACATGAGCGCCTAAGCAAAAATCGCAGAAATGTCGTGCTGACCGACAGCCTTCTTACGCACCGTAGATCCGGCAATCATATCATGGATGCACTTTCGCTTCTCATTCGAGAAGGCCAAGAAATAACCAATATAGAATGGCACCAGATTGGTGACGAAACGGCCGAGCGTATTGCGCAGCACAATCGACAACACGCCTGGCTTGTAACCATCATTGTCGGCGACCACGAGCCCGAGCGCCATCTTGCCGAGTGTCGCGCCTCTCCAGCTTTCCATCGAGATAGAATAGATCGCCCGGACAATCCCGTGCATCAATCCCCATTTAATCACCATAAGCTGAACCTGCAGCTCATAGGCGTCCGGATCCGTGATCGCCAAATTTGAATTAGCGTCCAGATCCGCCATGAATGACGGCGCCATGATGATGAAGAACGGTACTGTGATGATCAGCGTATCGATCAGAAAAGCCAGAATCCGAGGCCCAAAAACCGGTTTGTCGCCAACAAGTGCCCCGTGCTGGGCACTGGAACTCCCAGCATAAACTGGCTCTGCCGGACGGCCGCGCTCGCGCTCGAGAAATGCCATTGCATCGGCTGACAATGCCGCTTGAGCGCTCACTTGTTGACGCGGCTTCGCCCCAAATC
>CAYGUD010000230.1:0-2931 GCA_964352865.1 uncultured Hyphomonas sp. | reverse complement strand
CCCCAGACGGCTTTTTTCCGAACGTTGTCATCGCGCCATCCCCGGCAATTGAGACACCCTGACTATGCCGCAGGGGTTAAAATACCTCGGACACACGCTTCAAATTTGAACCAATTTTCCCAATGCCTAACGAAGACACCCACCAAAAAAGGGACGGCCCCTGCGAAGGCCGCCCCTTTGGGAGGAAAGAATGGGCGCGTAAAGGAGAGTTTCGCTTTGAACGAACACAGATCGCCCACCCGTTTCTTACTTAACCGCCTCGGGATAGCACTTGTCCGTGACTCTGGTCACGTAAGCCATTATTTTTGGGTCGCTTTTTATGAATTTTGCCAGCGGCTTCTCGATCGGCGTGACAATCGAGGCGCGCAGCATCGGCACGACACTGTAATCTGCGGCCGTCGGCCGTTCGCCAAATAGAAAGGCCTGATCGCCAAGCAAATCGCGGATCGCGATAATATCGCGGCGGACACGGTCAAACCGCTCTTCGCGTGAATGGCGACCGAGCCCCTGGCCGTGCAACTGTTGCAGCGCTTGCTTGCGGACCGTGCGCGTGACAAGGCCGCGAAACAATGCCGGGACATCGCTGAAAAAGGCTTTGCGAATATAGTCCCAATTATCGTCCTCGGCCCAACGGTCGGCGACAATTGCAAAATAGAGATGCTCTTCCACCATGCGAATGACGGCGCGTGAAATGGCGCGGTCCCGGTCTGACAAGCCATCATCAAAGTCGATACTCCCGGCATCTTCGACATAGGCTCGAATTTGTTCGCTATCGGCGACCACATGCCCGTCTATCTCGATGATCGGAAGTTTGGCTTTCGGGGCCTTGCGCGGGTCGGCTGTTTCGATGATGTCAAAAGGTAGGTCAGCAGCTCGCAACATGCACAATGCCTTCATACAAAACGGGCTGGCTGTGGGTTCGCCAAACGAGGCTGGATAGACAGAGAGTTTGATCATGAGCGGCGGTCCTTTTCGTTGACAGCTGGCTAGCACGCTGCTCCTGTCACTTTCTGTCAGCAGGTTCGGGTACAGTTCGATATGGCCAAAAGCGATCGCCTTCTCCAATTGATGCAGTGTCTTCGGACGATGTCCCCGCCGGTAAAAGCGCAGGCGCTGAGCCGCGAACTCGGGGTCTCTCTGCGGACGATCTATCGCGACATCGACTCGCTTCGGCGCTCAGGGGCGCTCATCGATGGTGAAGCCGGTTATGGCTACACGCTGCAAGAAGATCCCGCACTGCCGCCAATGATGTTCAGCCGGGACGAGATGGAAGCGCTCGTCCTCGGCCTGAGAGAAGTCGTGCAAGTCGCTGATCCTGTGCTGGCCAAAGCCGCCGAGAACGCCTTGTCCAAGCTTAAGGCCTCACTGCCAGAACGGATGCGCGCTGAGTTTGAACACGCGGTGCTGTATGCCAAGCGTTCCTATTGCCGCCCGGAAATCAGCATCGATATCGAGGCCTTGCGCCACGCGACACGGGCTGAACTCGTCGTCGAACTGGACTATGCCGACGTCGAAGGTGCCCGCACGCAGCGGGCAATTCAGCCCCTCGCAATTGTATTCTTCGATCGCTCACTGGTCGTGCTGGCCTGGTGTGAATTGCGACAGGACTATCGCTCTTTCCGCATCGACCGCATTGAGAAGATGACCGTCACAGAACGGTCCTTCCGCCCGCGGCGGGTCTCAATGCTGCGCGAATACCTTGATCGCCTGGAGCAGAATTTCCCTGGCGATTGAGACCGCTTTGGTCTGAGCGAAAAAGTTCATCAAATTTGCGCTTTAAGGTCTCTTGCATTTGCAAGTCTCCCTGCGTAACGAAGGGCCATGAGCAAAGTCTATGATAGCGCTGCCGCGGCGCTCGATGGCATCCTGTTTGACGGCATGACAATTGCCGCCGGAGGTTTTGGCCTGTGCGGCATTCCGGAACTTTCTATTGCGGCCATTCGCGCCGCGGGCACAAAGGATCTCACGATCTATTCCAACAATGCCGGCGTCGATGATTTCGGTCTCGGTCTGTTGCTCCAGACCAAGCAGATCAAACAAATGTGCTCGTCTTATGTCGGCGAGAATGACCTGTTCATGCAGCAATACCTGTCCGGCGAACTGAAACTTGAGTTTAATCCGCAAGGCACGCTCGCCGAACGGATGCGCGCTGGGGGCGCTGGCATTCCAGGGTTTTATACCAAGACCGGTGTCGGCACTGTCATTGCGGATGGCAAAGAACATAAGGACTTCAATGGCGAGACTTATATTCTCGAAGAAGGCATCTTCGCCGATCTCGCGATCGTAAAAGCCTGGAAAGCCGATACGACGGGCAATGCAATTTTCCGAAAAACCGCACGAAACTTTAACCAGCCTGCGGCAACCTGTGGGAAGATCTGCCTCATGGAAGTGGAAGAAATCGTAGAGCCAGGCGAGCTAGACCCAGACGCGATCCATATTCCAGGCATTTATATTCACAGATTGGTTCAGGGGACCTTTGAAAAGCGGATCGAACAAAGGACGGTTCGATCATGATGAGGCCCCATGAAAAACCCCAAGCTTTTAAGCCGCATAATCCAGTGGACCTTCCTGGTTTACTCCCTGATTGGCGTAGCAACTCATTTTTATCTGATAACCACCCGGCCAATTTTGAACGTCCCGGGCTATTCCTACTTTACGGTCGGAGACCGTCGGAAAGTCAATCACTGGGACAGCACGATGGCGGCTATTTGGCCACTCTATTGGGCGCTTTGGGATCCTTACCTTGGCGTGCTCGCAGAGCCGGAGCCTAAAGAGACTTAGACGGAGAATCGAATGCCCTGGGACAGAAACCAAATGGCTGCGCGCGCCGCGCAAGAGCTCGAAGATGGCATGTATGTCAATCTTGGCATTGGCATCCCGACGCTGGTCGCCAACCATATTCCGGACGGCATGACCGTCACGCTGCAATCC
>CAYGUD010000229.1:0-4418 GCA_964352865.1 uncultured Hyphomonas sp. | reverse complement strand
GCCCAAAGCGATTGCATTGCCGTTACACTTGGTCAGCGCCAGCCTGTCGTCTGAGTCAGCTGGAGCTTCGGCACGCCATTTATCGATCTGATGCGGCAGCAATACGATTTCACGGCCTTGCTTGAGGGCAGCAGATTCAGAGGCTTCAATTTCGAGGCAAGGCACATCGTCGAGTATCGTGTCCAATGGCCGCAAATGTTTGATCAGCGCCTCGGTGTCACCGGCGAGCGCTTCCAGGTCGGCGAGCTTGACCGACCCCGCTTCATCCAGGGCGCCAACGCGGGTGCGTCTCAATTGGCTGACATGACCCTCAGCCCCAAGCGCCTGGGCCAGGTCGCGCGCGATGGCCCGGACGTAAAATCCTTTTCCCGAGACGATCCGGAACGTCGCGTGATCAGCATCAGGAATGCCCGCTAACTCTGCTTCGTAGACCGTCACTTCGCGGGACGGGATTTCGAAACTCTCGCCATCGCGGGCCAGGTCATAGGCCCGTTCGCCCTGGATCTTGATCGCCGAATATTTTGGCGGCACCTGCTGTATATCGCCGACAAATTGCGGCAGCGCAGCTTCGATCTCAGCGCGGCTTGGCCGGACATCAGAAGTTGCGATGACCTCACCTTCCTTGTCCTGGCTCGCGGTTGAGGTGCCCCACTCAATTGTGAAGACATATTCCTTATCGCAATCCATCGCCCATTGCGCTGTTTTGGTCGCTTCGCCGAAGGCGATTGGCAAAATGCCGTCGGCCAGCGGATCAAGTGTCCCGCCATGGCCAACTTTCTGGGCATTGAACAAGCGTTTCAGGATGCTGACGACTTTTGTCGACGTGATCTCCAACGGCTTGTCGATTGCGATCCAGCCATGGACTGGTTCGCCTTTGCGTTTTCTCTGTCGGCTCATGCCGATCTCCACAATTGCCGTTGCGGGTCGGACGCAGACGGATCGTTTGATTTAAACTTGGTTCGAACAGACCGTTTCGGGCCTAGTCCTTAAAAGCGCTGAAGACATCTTCGGCGGAAAGCACTTCTTGCGCAGCTTCCGGTTCCGATGGCGTTTCGGCCTGCTCAACGGCTTCGGCAGGAGCGAGGCCTGGACCTTCTTCTTGCGCAGCGCGTTCAGCATCCATTTTCCTGCGGCGCGACGAGGCTTTCAAAATCACTTCATCAAGCTCGATTTGCGAGCAAAGGCCTGCCGTCACCGGATCGACAGGCTTAATGTTGGCGCTGTTCCAGTGCGTCTTGTCGCGCACATTGGTAATGGTCGCTTTGGTGGTTCCAATCAATTTGGAGATTTGTGGATCTGTGACTTCCGGGTGATTGCGAATGAACCAGGCAATCGCGTCAGGTTTGTCACCGCGGCGGGCGACCGGCGTATAGCGCGCGCCTTTACGCTTTGGTTGCGGAATGTGAGCGATCTTGGACGGCGCTGTTTTCAGACGATAGTCAGAATCGTCTTCGCCTTTCTGGATCTCTTCACGCGTCAGCTCGCCGCCAGAAATCGGATCCACGCCGCGCATGTTTTCAGCGACATCGCCATCAGCAATGCCTTTGACTTCCAGATGGTGCAGACCGCACAAGTCGGCGATTTGATCGAAGGACAGAGTTGTATTGTCGATCAACCAGACGGCTGTTGCCTTGGGCATCAAAATATCGGCCATCGGAAGCTCCTTTGCGTGACCGCCAGAAACACAACCGCCCGAGACTTCAGTCTCGGGCGGTCAGGGTTTCGAGCATGAAATTACCTAACTCGCGATGTATAACCGGGCTTGCAGAATATTGGAACCCTAACTCTGCTGCCGCGACAGCAAGATTTTGCCGATATGGCCGCCTTTAGCCATATGCGCCTGCGCCGTCTCAGCGTCTTCAAAAGGATAGGTCGTGTCGATGACGGGTTTGATGCTGCCCGAGAGAACCGCGGGCCAGAAATCAGCGAGGATCGCATCGCGGATACGTTGCTTATCCGAATTTGGCCGCGCCCGTAGCGTTGTTCCCGTCAGGATGAGACGCTTCAGCATCAAAGGGAGGAGATTCACCTCGACTTGCGCGCCCTGCATATAAGCAATGTTGACAATCCGCCCGCCAAGTTTTGCCACAGAGATGTTCTTCTGGACATAATCACCGCCCACCATATCGAGGATGACATCCGCGCCGCCTGCCTCGCGGGCGATGCTTTCAAAGTCCTCGTCGCGGTAATTTATCGCCAGATCGGCGCCGAGTGATTTGGCAAATGCGCATTTCTCTGCGCTTCCGGCGGTGATCATAATCTTCGCGGCGCCAGCATGTTTGAGCATCTGGATCGCCATTGTGCCGATGCCGCTGGTGCCACCATGGATGAGCACGCTTTCGTCTGCTTTAAACTGACAGCGGTCAAATATGTTTGCCCAGACGGTCATCATAACTTCTGGCAGGGCGCCGGCTTCGTCGAATGACATGCTGTCCGGGATCCTGAACAGCGAACCCTGGTCGACAATGGCGTACTCGGCATAGCCGCCGCCTGCCATCAATCCGCACACCCGGTCGCCGACTGACCAGTCTGAAACATTAGCCCCGACCGCAACGATTGTTCCAGCACATTCAAGGCCCATAATCGTCGAGGCGCCCGGCGGCGGTGGATACATGCCGCGGCGTTGAACCAGGTCTGCGCGGTTCAAACCCGCAGTGACGATTTCGACCAGGACGTCATTCGGGCCGCATACGGGTTTCTCGACTTGCCCCAGTTTCAGCGGTTGATCATCATCAACCACCACAGCCCACATTGTTTCGCCCATTTGACACTCCTGTTGATTTTCGTGTTCCTGCTTACATAAGGGTGAGGAAGTATAGCGGGAAAGAGCAAACCATGTTCGAAGAAGAGCCAATCCCAGAAAAAAAGCTCGATCTGGAGCTTTTTTCGGTTGAAGAATTGCAGGAGCGGATTGAACAGCTGAAAGCTGAAATTGCCGCATGCGAAGCAGAATTAGAGAAAAAACAGTCACACAAATCTGCCGCAGATGCGCTTTTTGGTGGCGATTAAGATCTTCTAAGGACGCGTACAGGTAATATCATTGGAAAGTTGATCGCTTTGGAAGTCGAATAAGCATGGCCGAACTGCCCAAAAACCCCACTTCTGAATTTACGGACCTGTCTTTCACAGACGGCAAAGTGTTCGAAAAGGTGTTCGTTGACGGTATGGCGCTGGTCGAAGAGACCGCGTCCTATCTGGACGGCCCCGGGCGCAAATTGTCCTCCAGCCTGCCACGTGAAGCCAGTCTGACTTATGCGGCGTGGAGTATGGAACTTACAACTCGTCTGATGCAGGCCGCCTCCTGGCTGGTTATGCAAAAAGCGGTAAAAGATGGCGACATGCATCCCGACGATGCAATGCAGACGAAATACCGCATCAATCGCGAAGATCCTGCCTTAGATGCCGGGGCGCAGCGCGGACGGGGATTGCCTGACATTTTTCTTGATTTGGTTGAGCGTTCAGAGAATCTGTTCGAGCGGATATGCCGCCTCGATCAGGCGATTTATGGGCGCGGCATCATTGATAGCGGCAGCCCGGTTGGGGATCAGCTCGCCCAATTGCAAAAAGCCGCCGAAACCGGCGCTTTTGATCCGTTACGGGTCTGGGGCAAAGCGCGCTAGCGCCGCAAGGAAACCCGCAATTCACGCAATGAAGTTTCATTCCCGTCTTCATCCACGAAGCCGGGACGTACTTTTTGTCGGCTTTTTGCGTGTGTGAACGTCATCAGCGGCGCCGCGCCGTCGCTCGCCCAGGCGTCACCCCATTGGTTCAGCCCCATCAAGACCGGCCGCAGGGCTTCGCCGGCCTCCGTCAGAACATATTCGGGACGCGCGCGTTTGCCGTCTTCTTTATAGACCTGCTTGGTCAGAACGCCGTTTTTGACGAGTTTCCCAAGCCGTCCAGACAAAACCGTGCGAGGGATGTTCAATTCTTTTTGAAAATCATCAAATCGACGCACGCCAAATAAGGCGCCGCGAAGGATGAGCAGGGTCCAACGGTCGCCAAGAATCTCGATGGCTTTGGCGAGATGGCAGACGTCGAGCGGGATGGGGGATTTTTGAGCGCGGGGTATCATATCGGCAGATTTGGCTGAGTTCGCGCTGCAAATCCAGCCCAAAAATGCGCCTGCGACGTTGGTTATGTTGCACCTGCGAGCCGCGTCGGGTAGGGGAGGCGCAGAGACTTCAATTCGAACAGGAGGCCGGGATGGCTCGTAAAAAGATCGCCCTTATTGGATCAGGCATGATTGGTGGAACATTGGCGCACGTGGCAGCACGGGAAGAGCTCGGCGATGTCGTGCTGTTCGATATTGCTGAAGGCCTGCCACAAGGCAAAGCGCTTGACCTTGCAGAGTCGACCCCGGTCTATGACAGCTCAGTGTCTTTGAAAGGCGCGAATGATTATGCCGACATTGCTGA
>CAYGUD010000228.1:0-4429 GCA_964352865.1 uncultured Hyphomonas sp. | reverse complement strand
CGCAGACGCTCGGCATGACGTTCTCGATCATGTTGTGGATGCCGAGCTGGGGCGGGATGATCAATGGCGTGATGACCCTGTCGGGGGCCTGGGACAAACTGCGCACCGATCCGGTTGTTCGCATGATGGTCGTCTCGCTGGCCTTCTATGGCATGTCGACATTTGAGGGGCCGCTAATGTCGGTTCGCGCCGTCAACTCACTCAGCCACTATACCGAATGGGGGATTGGTCACGTGCATTCCGGTGCGTTGGGCTGGGTCGGCTATATCAGCTTCGGCGCGCTTTACTGTCTCGTGCCATGGCTGTGGAAGAAGAAGGGTTTGTTCTCCAAATCCCTGGTCGAGTGGCATTTCTGGATCTCTACGATTGGCATCATTTTCTACATGGTTTCCATGTGGTTTGCCGGGATCATGGAAGGCTTGATGTGGCGCGCCTATAATGAGTATGGCTTCCTTGAATATAGCTTTGTTGAAACCGTCGAGGCCAAGCATATCAGCTACATCATTCGGATGATGGGCGGACTGTTATACTTTAGCGGCGCAGTTATCATGGCGGTGAACTTGGTCCGCACGACGCTGGGCCATGGTGAGGCCGAAGATCTCGAGCCAGTCACGGACCCTTACGCACAACCTGAGCCGCGCACTGCGCTGGCCCCAGCCGAATAGGAGGCCCGTAGAAACATGGGACTGATGAACAATCACGGCGTCCTCGAACGCCATTCGCTGCTCCTCACCATCGGTATTCTGGTCGTGGTCTCAATCGGCGGGATCATTCAAATGGCGCCGCTGATGTACATGGAGAACACGATCGAGAAAGTCGACGGCATGCGTCCTTACACGCCGCTCGAATTGAAAGGCCGGGACATTTATGTGCGTGAAGGCTGTTATGTCTGCCACTCGCAAATGGTTCGCCCATTGCGCGACGAAGTAGAACGCTACGGTCACTATTCGCTGGCCGCAGAAAGCATGTATGACCATCCCCACCAATGGGGATCGAAGCGAACCGGACCTGATCTGGCCCGGGTCGGCGGAAAATATTCCGCGCAATGGCAAGTTGATCACTTGATTGATCCGCGTGCGCTGGTGCCAGAAAGCATCATGCCGCCATACGCCTTCCTGATGGAAAAGAAGCTCAAATATGAGGGCATTGAAGACCGCCTGCGCACAGAGCGCTTGGTCGGTGTTCCGTACTCCGATGAGATGATCGAAAACGCCAAAGGCCACATTTTGGCTCAGGCCGATCCGAATGATAAAGGCTTCGATTACTATGACAGCCTGATGGCGCTTTATGAAGCCGAAGCGGGTCGTGAAGGTACGGTCGAAGCGCGCGATTGGGATGGCAACCCTGACGCCATCACTGAAATGGATGCGCTTGTCGCGTATCTTCAAATGACCGGCACATTGGTCGACTTCTCGACTTATGAAGCCGACGATCTCAGCAACCGCCGATAGAGGAGCGCAGCTATGTATGAACTGCTATCAAGCTTCGCGCAGACGGGAGGACTGATCTATTTCGTCCTGATGTTTGCGGGTGCCCTGACTTATGCGCTGTGGCCGCGCAATCAGGAAAAATTCGATGCGGCCGCGCGGTTGCCTCTAGAAGACGGAGGTCCAACCGATGACCGATGAACTCAAAGACATTGACGAACATAGCGGCATTGAAACGACCGGTCACAGCTGGGACGGAATCAAAGAACTTAACAATCCGCTGCCGCGCTGGTGGCTGATTGTCTGGTATGTCTGTATCGGGTGGGCGGTGATTTATATGATCCTTATGCCGGCCATTCCGGCGCTGCCGGGTCTCGGGACGAATACGACCGGATTACGCAATCATTCTGACCGCGACCTGGTCGCGGCAGCCGTGGCAGATCTACAAACGGCGCGCGTTGCCCAGTCGGAAACCCTCCTTGAGGCTTCGCTCGAAGAAATCGAGACGGACCGCGAGCTCCAACAATTTGCGCTGGCCATGGGTGAAAGCCTGTTTGGTGACAATTGCGCGACTTGCCATGGGGCGGGCGGCCGCGGCGCTATTGGCTATCCTATACTCGCAGACGATGTCTGGCTTTGGGACGGCACTCTGGACGGGATCGAATATACGCTTCGGCATGGCATTCGCCATGAAGACGATCTCGACACACGCTTCTCGCTGATGCCGGCTTTCGGCCGGGACAATCTTTTGTCGAGCGACCAGATTGATGGCCTGACGCAATATGTTCTGGACCTCTCCGGGCAAGGCCATGATGCGGAAGATGCGGCGCGTGTCGCGGATCTGTACCAACAACAATGTGCATCATGTCACGGCGTGAATGGGGAAGGCGACCGCCTCCAGGGTGCTCCAAATCTGACAGATGCAGAATGGCTGTTTGGTGGCTCTGAGCGCGATATCTATAATACAATCTACAATGCCCGGAACTCGCACATGCCAGCCTGGCAGGATCGCCTCGATGATGCGTCGATTAAAGCTCTGGCCGTTTACGTCCATACACTGGGCGGGGGCGAATAAAGGACCCTGTCATGGGACAGACCACGCTCAACATGCACCCCGGTGCAGGTAAAGGCGGGCCAACGCCGCCGCCTCAGGACTTGTATGCCAAGCGCCAGAACATCTATCCCAAGCTG
Source organism: uncultured Hyphomonas sp. (assembly GCA_964352865.1). Taxonomy (GTDB): domain Bacteria; phylum Pseudomonadota; class Alphaproteobacteria; order Caulobacterales; family Hyphomonadaceae; genus Henriciella. The sequence goes on along the minus strand of CAYGUD010000228.1, from coordinate 1,811 downwards.
GCGCATGGTAAGTTCCGGATGGTCAAATGGGTTGTCATGGCGGCGACTCTGGCCGTCTATTACTTGTTGCCCTGGCTGCGCTGGGATCGCGGCGAGGGCATCCCGAACCAGGCGGTGCTCGCCGATTTCGAGAGTGAGAAATTCTATTTCTTTTTCATCGAAATCTGGCCGCAAGACATCCACTTCTTAGCCGGTCTCCTTATCTTGGCCGCGCTGGGCCTGTTTCTCGTGACGTCGCTCCTGGGGAGGGTCTGGTGCGGCTATACCTGTCCGCAAACAGTGTGGACGGATCTATACATCTGGGTCGAACGCGCCTTTGAAGGCGACCGCGCCGCCAGGATGCGGCTCGACCGTGCGCCGTGGAGTTTCAACAAGGCCTGGCGCAAGCTTGGCAAACACACGATCTGGTTGGTCATCGCCTTCTGGACCGGCGGGGCGTTCATTCTCTATTGGCATGACGCGCCAACGCTCGCACAAGGCTGGTTCACCGGAGAAGCACCGCTTTCGGCCTATTGGTTTGCCGCCATTCTGACCATGATGACTTACTTCCTTGCCGGTTGGATGCGAGAGCAGGTCTGCACTTATATGTGCCCATGGCCGCGGATCCAGGGCGCGTTGACAGATGAGTATGCGCTCAACGTCACATACCGCTATGATCGCGGTGAACCGCGTGGCCCGAAGCGAAAATCCGAGAACTGGGAAGACCGCGGCGATTGCATTGATTGCGATCAATGCGTTCAGGTCTGTCCGGTCGGGATCGACATCCGCGATGGCGCTCAGTTGGAATGTATCCATTGTGCGCTATGCATTGATGCCTGCGATCAGATGATGACCAAGATCGGTCGGCCAACGGGTCTGATCGCTTATGACACAGATGTTGCCGTGAGCGCACGCGCCAACCATCAAACGCCGCCCAAATTCAAGCTCCTCCGTACGCGCACGATCCTCTACACCGTGTTGATTTCAGCGATTGGCGCCCTGATTGTCTGGGGCCTCGCGACGAAAGCGACGATTGAGGCGAATGTGCTGAAAGACCGCTCGCCGCCATTTGTACAATTGTCTAGCGGCAAGATTCAGAACGGTTATACTCTGAAACTCGTCAATAAACTGTCAGAGCCTCGCACAATGGTGGTTTCGATCACTGGCATTGAAGGTTTGAACTTTTCGGTCATCGGCTTTGATCATGACAGCGCCGAACCGATTGAACTGCCTGTCGAGGCGTTTGGCGTTGACCGCTACCGCATCCTGGTCACCGCGCCGGACGGGGCGCCGCAGCGCCAAATCATCATCTCTGTGCGCGATGCAGAGAGCGGCGAGACAGACACAAATCGCGCGTCATTTAGAGGACCGAATTGATGATCAATGCAGGGACAGATGCCGGTTTTGAGGCCACAGAGAAAATACTGAGAGGCTGGCACGTCTTGTTGATCATGCTAGCTTTCTTTGGCGTCATTTTTGCCGTGAATGGTGTCTTCCTTTATCACGCGATCACCAGTTTTCCGGGCGAAGATGTGAAAAAATCTTACGTTCAGGGGATCAACTATAATCAGACGCTGGCCGCCCGAACGGCGCAGGCTGAACTGGGTTGGCGGGCCGAAGCCGGATTGCAGGGAGACATGGTTGTCTTTCGGCTCAGCGATGCTGACGCGCAGCCTCTATCGAACTATACGGTGATTGGCGAACTGCGCCGACTCGCGACCCAGGACGCAGATCAGGTTCTGACCTTTCGTGCTGCGCCGGGCGGCGAGTATTTCGCGCCGTCAGGCGTGCTCGGGTCCGGACAGTGGCGGTTGCGCATTTCGGTTCTGGGC
>CAYGUD010000227.1:0-4430 GCA_964352865.1 uncultured Hyphomonas sp. | reverse complement strand
CCGCCAATCCTTCAGGCAATCGGCTTTGGCGCTGCCCTCGATTGGTTTGAGCAGTTTGATAAAGACGCTGTCCACGCGCATGAGCATGCGATCTACCAGCGGGCCTATGAAGGTGTGCGGGGGATCAATGGATTGCGCGTTCATGGCACCGCGGCAGGGAAGGGGGCGGTCTTATCATTCTCAGTCGACGGGGCGCATCCGCATGATCTGGCGCAAATCCTGGATCGCTATGGCGTTGCGGTCCGCGCAGGGCATCATTGTGCGCAGCCATTGATGGAACACCTCGGCGTATCTGCGACTGCGCGCGCGAGTTTTGCCGTCTATAATAGCGCTGCCGATGTTGATGCTTTCATCGAAGCGCTACACAAAGCGCGCGGGATGCTTATATAGAGAACGATATGGCAGACGATATGACCCCTCGCGACGTGATAGACGTCGCCGCGCCTGAGGCGCCTGCAGAGACGCCATCGGCGATTCCACAGGCTGAGCTTAATCGTATCACGGATGATTTGATTGCCGCATTCAAGTCAGTCTATGATCCTGAGATTCCAGTAGATATTTATGAACTAGGTCTGATCTACAAAGTTGATATCGATGATGACCGCAAAGTCGACATAGATATGACGCTGACCGCGCCAGGCTGTCCGGTGGCGGGTGATATGCCCGGCTGGATCGAGAATGCGGCACGAACTGTCGAAGGCATCGTGGATGTTGAGGTTCGCCTGACCTTTGATCCCCCCTGGGATCCTTCACGAATGTCGGATGAAGCGCGCCTCGCGCTCAACATGCTTTAATTGAAGCGCAAGCGTTTCGACCCTATGTAGGTGATATGGCCAGGCGACCGAGACCCAAATTAGTCACTCTGACAGATGCCGCGGCGACGCGCGTCTCTGAAATCATGTCTGAAAAAGGCACAGGATTCCTGCGCGTGGGCGTCACCAATGGTGGATGCGCGGGCATGGAATATGTCATGGACTATGTCGATGCACCGGAAGAGATTGACGAGGTCGTCGAAGACAAAGGCGTCAAGATTGTTGTCGACGCAAAAGCGGTCTTGTTTCTGCTCGGCTCAATTGTCGATTACGAAACGACACTTTTGCATGAGAAATTCACGTTCACGAATCCGAATCAGACCGATGCATGTGGCTGCGGCGAGAGCGTTACTATCGTCCCCGCCGCAGCTGAATAATCAATTCGTTACCTAACCTAGAGAGCGTCGCAGCTTGCTACGAATGCCTTGAATTCGTCATTTACTGCTGGAAGCGTCATCTGGTGTGGGCCGAGTCGTGCGATATTCATTGAAACCGGACTTCCGGAAACGGCCGCATTGAATATCCGCTTACCTTGCCAACCCTTAGTGGAAACCAGTGTTTTCTCAGTCCGCAAATAGATCCAATCATCGTGCCGAGGTTCGGTCGTATCGGTGTCTATTTCAACGCGCCTGGTTTTTAGGCGTGATTTTGAACCGACGTTCAAATCGTCAATGCCATTACCATTTAGGAAAATGACGGCTTGAACGCCCAATTTTTCTGAACAGTTGAGCGTCAGACTTGGACCCTCTGGTGACGCAGTGTACAAAAATTCGGCACCGTTTTTCTCACCAAGCGACCATGTGCTTTCGGCATCTGCAGCGTGTGCAGAGAGCCCGATTGATGTTGCTGCGATCGCCACGACGGCGCCTAGTTTAAGATGAAGTTTCATATCGTTCCTCTTGCATTGCTTATTGATATTCAATAATCGCTTATCGAAAAAAGGCAAGTGATATTTCATGAACTTTTTGACAAAAATGGTGGTCAGGACAGAGAATCCTTTGTCAAACAAGGGAAAATCGGGTCTGTAGGGACGAAGAGGAATTACGAAATGACCATATTCATAGCTGGCTTAGCCATTTTTTTTGGCCTTCACATATTCTCGGCGATTCGATCTCGAGATCCCGGGAAGGATTTGAAGGCGAAATTAGGTTACGGACCATTCATGGGGCTCTATAGCCTTATATCGATCATCGGGTTCGTATTGATCATATATGGCTTTGGTGCTGCGCGTGGTTCGGGGATCCTCTACACACCGCCAAGCTGGCTCGCGCACATTAATATGCTGCTCACCATTCCAGCCTTGATTCTTTTGATCGCATCGCAAGTGCCCGCTGGGCATATAAAGAAAGCGACGAAACACCCCATGTTGCTCTCGATCAAGCTTTGGGCGTTTGGGCATCTTCTCGCAAATGGCGAGCTTAACTCTGTTCTCCTGTTTGGGAGTTTCCTGGCTTATGCTGTGTTCGACCGGATCATGGTCAAGCGCCGCGGCGATAATGGGCTGGGAGCAGACGCGACCGTGAACCCGATGATGGACGTGGTCTCGGTCGTCGTTGGCATTGGCGCCTGGGCCGCGATCGCGCTTTGGCTGCATCCAATTCTCTTCGGTGTTGTCGCGATACCCGGCTAGCCGCAAGGCAGTTTGCGGTCTTGCTCACTGCCGGCGGTCTGATAAAGCGTCTCGTGTAGTAGATTTCAGAGATTGCCATGTCCGCACAGACCAAAATTCGACGAAAGACCGTACGGGATATTGCCAAAGCAAAAGGCGGCGCCCCTCTGGTATGTCTGACTGCGTATGACGCTCAAATGGCACATTTGCTGGACCCGCATTGCGATATTCTTCTGGTTGGGGATAGCCTCGGCATGGTGGTTCATGGCTTGCCCTCAACAGTGGGCGTCACGATGGAAATGATGATTCTGCACGGCCAGGCGGTCATGCGTGGTTCGCAGAAAGCTTTTATCGTCGTCGATATGCCCTTCGGCTCCTATGAAACGAATTCGGATCAGGCGTTCCTGAATGCAGCGCGCATAATGCAGGAAACCGGGTGCCAGGCGGTGAAAATTGAGAGCGGTACTTACGCGGCTACTCAAATCGCTCATATGGTTGAGCGCGGTATTCCGGTCATGGGCCATGTTGGTCTGCGCCCTCAGGCGATCAATGTGGATGGCGGGTTTCGCGCCAAAGGCCGGACCGAAGATGAGTGGATGCGTGTCATTGCGGAAGCGGTTGCGGCCGATAAAGCTGGCGCATTTGCAATCGTGGTCGAAGGGGTTGCGCCGGATCTGGCGGATGAAATTACTAAATCAGTGTCATGCCCGACAATAGGCATAGGCGCTTCAGCGGGATGTGATGGTCAGATCCTGGTGACGAATGATCTGCTTGGCATGACGGATTGGGTGCCAAAATTCGTCAAGAAGAATGCCGACTTAAAGACGACCATTGGTGATGCCGCCGAAACCTATGCGTCTGAAGTAAAATCCAGAGCCTTTCCGGGCGAGGCGCAAACTTACCAACTGACGAAAGCTGCAACCAGCTAACCTTGTCCGTTGCGGGCGAGGACGGGCGCGGCTAGGGTGCGCGAAATCACGCATTATATTTTCTCTGGAGACTGTTTTTGGCTGATATTTTCGAAGAAGTCGAAGAAGGTTTACGTCAGGAGCGTCTGACGGGGCTTTGGAAGAAATATGGCGTTTTTGCCTATATAGCCGCCGCATTGTTGATCGGCGGTGTCGCTTTGAACGAATATCTCAAAACCCAAGCTGTGCAGACAACCACTAAGAATGCCGGAAAGCTTGAAGCCGCGCTGAGCGAAGTTGATGCTCGCAATTATGAAGAAGCCGCGACGCAGCTTTCCGCGATCATCGCAGAAGATATTGCACCGGCAAAAATCGCGGCGCATTATCTCGCTGGTGTCAGACTCGAAGGAAATGGTGATGCACTTGCTGCTGCCGAGGTCTTGGAAGGGGTTGTTGGTGCGGCCGAAGACCCCACGGAGAAACTGGCACTGATCAAGGCGGCCTACCTCAAAGCGGACACGCTTAGCCGCGCTGAGCTCGAAGGGGCATTGGCGCCTCTAGCTGAGGATGATGGTCCGTTTGGTGCCTTGGCCAAAGAATTGATTGCAGCGAAAGCTCTACAGGACGGTGATATTGAATTTGCGCGCCGCGAATTCAGTTTCCTCCGACTTGCCCAAAATGTGCCACCAGGCGTGGTTACCCGTGCAACCCAAGCGCTGGAAGCATTGCCGCCTGTCACCGAGCCTGTCCCTGAACTCGCGCCTGCGGCCGCGACTGAAACACCTGCCGAACCTGAAACCGGTGAACCGTCTGAGGAGGCTCCGGAATGAGCATTCAATCTGTTTCCAGAACTGCATTGATCTGCGCCGCCTTTATGGGCTTGGCGGGATGTTCCCTTTTGAGCGGTGACCGCGCGGAGCGGGAAGCCCAGGAAGCAATCGATAAAGAAGGCCGGATCACAATGGTCCTGGGCGATGAAAGCCTACAGCCGGACCCGACATTGCTGAGCGAAGTGATTGCGCTACCGGCGGCGCGGGAATTGACTGAAGGCTGGCCGCAAGCTGGCAGTCGCGCCAGCAAAGCAATTGGGCACATTAGTGT
>CAYGUD010000226.1:0-4463 GCA_964352865.1 uncultured Hyphomonas sp. | reverse complement strand
CATCTCAGCTTCTTCTCTCATTCCGAAAAAGGCCGGTTCTCCACTCGGTTCTGAAAAGAGCTGTTCCAACCCGTCTATTCCAGCGCTTTGAGCGGCTTCATCAAGCCGGTTCGCCATGAATGGAGAAACCTCGATTCCGAGCTGGCTATAGCCTGATGGCGCTAACGCTTCGAAAAGTTGAGCGATCATTTTGGGGTTTTCTGAAATCCCATGCTCTTCACCCACCAGAAAGAAATCAGCGGCTTTGCCCTCTTGAACGAGCCTATCCCACCCGGCGCCGGTAAACGTTTCTCCATCAAAATTGACGAGGAACTTATTCGCATTGATCACTTGAACAAGACTTTGGTCTGGCGCATTCGGTGAAGTCGAGGCCTCTTCTGCATGAGCACAACAGGACAGGAATAACGCTGCCATGGCGATGAGTACGTGTTGGAGCATGTGCTTAGACTCTCTTTCTAATCTGGCGAAAAGCACACGAAACGGGATTGCTTCGCGGCCCGTACCCATAAGATGATAGAATCAGCCGAAATGGATGCAGTGGACCGCGCTTTTGTTTGTTTGCGGAGGCTTTGTGTCAGAAGTGAACATAGCCGCAGGACGCGAACCTTGATGGCGTAACAATATTGCATTTGGCTGAGCTACGACTAGACGGACCATGTCTGCTCCGACGCGGTGCGCTCAACAGATTGTCGCAATAGAGGTCTGTAATCGCTCAGCTAGCGTGTCATAGTCCAGCGCTTTTCTTGGCCGTTCACTCGTCGCCAGCCTTCCCAACAACTGCGAGCGCGAAAGCATATTCGAGCGCTGTTTCCTTCAAACCTTCAAACCGGCCAGACGCGCCGCCATGGCCAGCTTCCATATTGATGCGCAAGTAATACGGGCCGGCATCCGGGGCTTCATGGCGCAGTTTTGCCGCCCATTTACTTGGCTCCCAATAGGTGACGCGCGGGTCGCTGAGACCGCCTGTGATCAGCATGCTCGGATAATTCAGATTGGTGACCTGATCATACGGGCTGTAGGCCATGATCGTATCATAGTCTTCGGCGCTGATAAGCGGGTTGCCCCATTCCGGCCATTCTGGCGGCGTCAGCGGCAGGGTCTCATCAGACATGGTATTGATGACATCGACAAATGGCACCGCAGCAATGATCCCGGCAAACATTTCCGGGTCCTGATTGGCCACGGCTCCCATCAGCAGCCCACCCGCTGAGCCGCCCATGCCGACGACATTGCCGCGCGCTGAATAGCCTTCGCCGATCAAGTGATTGCCGGCATCGACATAGTCGTTGAATGTGTTGGGTTTCTTTTCGAGCTTACCGTCCAGATACCATTGATAACCCTTGGCCATGGAGCCGCGCGGATGAACCATGGCATAGACCATGCCGCGATCTGCGAGCGCCAGGGGCGTGGTGCGGAAACGCGCTGAAATGGTCACGCCGTATGAGCCATAGCCATAGAGGAGCATTGGCGCAGAACCATCGATGGGCGTATCTTTGTGGTAGAGAATGGTCACAGGCACCGCGGCGCCATCACGGGCTGGCGCGAGGACGCGCTTGACGACATAGTCGCTGGCATCGTGGCCCGATGGGACTTCCTGTTCCTTGCGCAGGACGCGGTCTTTGCTGACCAGGTCATAATCGAATGTTTGCGACGGGGTTGATGGCGACGAGTATGAGATCCGCATTTGCGTGGTGTCATATTCATAGCCCACCGAGGTGCCGAGCGCGTAGGCCTCTTCTTCGAATGAGATCGTTTCTTCGGTGCCCGTCATGCGCTCACGCACAACAATTCGGGGAAGGCCTTCATGGCGCTCCAGACGGATCAGATGATCTTTGAGGACATCCATGCCAAGGATCAGCGTGCCAGCCTGATGCGGGACCAGGTCGGACCAGTTCTCACGGCCAGGGGCGGCAATCGGTGCGGTCACGATCTTGAAGTCGACAGCACCATCGGCATTGGTCGAGATCACAAACTGATCGCCCCAATGTTCGACACTATACTCGACATCAGTTTCACGCGGCGCAATCGTTTTGAGGACCGGTGTTTCCGCGTCGGCTTCGAAATAGTGCACTTCAGACGTTGTGTGGCTGCCGGCACCGATAAAGATATAGTCGCCCGACTGGGACTCACTGATGCCGAGGAAAAAGCCGGGATCCTGCTCGCGGTAAATTTCAGTCGATCCATCGCCGCCCAGGACATACATATGGACAGCCGCCGGACGGCCTTCATCATTTCGCTCGATCCAGAAGATGCGATCAGAGTTTTTGCCCCAGACAAAAGAGCCATAAGTATTGGCGATTTCATCCGGCAGCGTCTCGCCAGTTTCGAGATTCTTGAAGCGTATGGTGTAGAATTCACTGCCTTGCTCATCGACCGCATAACCGACGATTTTGTGGTTTGGGCTGTGACCGACGTCATTGAACGCGAAATATGGTTTGCCTTTGCCCATAGCGTCGCCGTCGAGCAGGATTTCGTCTTCTGCGTCACTATTGTAGATATCGGCGGCGGCCTTGCGGGCGATGATGGGATACTCGCCGCCGGTGCGGAATTTCGTCAGATAAGCATAAGGACCATCGACTGAAGGCAGCGAGCTGTCATCTTCCTTGATACGGCCGCGCATTTCCTGGAACAGCTCTTCTTTCAAACTCTCCAGGGGCGCTTCAAGCTCAGCTTTCGTATAGGCATTCTCGGCTTCGAGATATTCGCGGATATCGGCGCGCAGAACGCTCGGGTCCTGCATCACTTGCTGCCAATTATCATCTTTCATCCAATTGTATGGATCGACGCGTGTGCGACCGACTTGCTCAATTGTCTTCATTTCGCGCTTGGCGATCGGCGGGGTCAGTTTCACTGAAGACTCCTCAAAGTCAGTCGTCACGGGCGGGGTATCTACAATCACGGGGGCTGTTTCAACATTCGCCGTCGAAGTACAGCCCGCGAGGATGGCAAGACTGGCGGCGCCAGTCAGAAGATAAGTCAAACGCATGAATTGCTCCGCTAAAGATCGAGTAGCGGGAAGCTAACCATGTCTTGTCGGATGTCCAGCGTGCGGTTTTAGGTTTGAGCAGGTTTGAATTTCAACACGACGCCATTAATGCACCAGCGCTGTCCAGTCGGCGGCGGACCGTCTTTGAATACATGCCCCATATGCAGACCGCAGACGGCGCAGTGGCATTCTGTACGCGGGTAAATCAGTTTGAAATCAGTTTTGGATTTGACCACGCTTTCACTGACCGGCTGCCAGTAACTTGGCCAGCCTGTGCCACTGTCAAACTTGTGTTCCGACGACCAGAGCGGCGTATCACACCCGACGCAGTGATAGACACCGTCGCGTTTTTCGCTTTCGAAATTGCCGGGTGAAAAAGCACGTTCAGTGCCTTCCTTGACGCCGACGCGATACTGGTCAGGGGTCAGAAGGGCGCGCCATTCGGCGTCGGTGCGTTTGATCTTTTTAATGTCTGGCATGGAGGACGACATTGGATGGGTCTCTTTCAGGCAGCTACCTATCCAATATAGGTCATTTTTAGCCGTAGAGAACTGTGATCGTCTCAGCGATACAGGCCGGGCGTTCCTGGCCCTCGATTTCGACCGTGCATTCAGAGATCATCTGTTTGCCGCCGGCTTTGTCATTCACTTCTTTGACGGTCTGCGTCATGCGCAGTTTCGAGTTCACAGGAACCATGTTGGTAAAGCGAACTTTGTTGGCGCCGTAATTGATGCCGCGCGTGACGCCTTCAACGCGCAGGACTTGTGGTCCAAACATCGGGATCAGCGACAGTGTCAGAAAGCCATGTGCGATGGTTGAGCCGAGGGCTTGCTTGGCCATTTCCTCATTCACGTGGATCCATTGATGGTCGCCGGTCGCGTCTGCGAATGTATTGATCCGGTCTTGATCAACTTCGAACCAGTCAGACGGTCCTAGCGTTTGGCCCACCAGGCCTTCAAGGTCAGAATATTGTACGGTTTTTGGATCGGCCATGTATTTCTCCCAGGGAATTGTTTCTTTAATGATTAGTGACGGTTAGCGCGGCTGTGCGCAAGTGTTTCCTTAAACGATGCGGCTGTCTTTCTTGCCCCAGTAACGATCGCGCACCAGACGCTTGTAGAGCTTACCGGTCGGGTGTCGCGGCAAGGCAGGGTCAAAGTCGACAGATTTCGGGCATTTAATCTTGGCCAGTCGCTCGCGGCAATAGTCGAGCAACTCATCCGCCAGCTCATCAGACGGGGCAATGCCATCCATTGTCTGAACGACAGCTTTGACTTCCTCGCCAAACTCTTCGTTGGGGACGCCAATCACCGCGACATCTGCCACAGAAGGGTGCGTGATCAGGATATTCTCGGCTTCCTGAGGATAGATGTTCACGCCGCCTGAAATGATCATGAAGGCCTTGCGATCGGTCAGATAGAGAAATCCATCCGCGTCGACTTTGCCGATATCACCAAGCGATGACCAGTCCGCATGT
>CAYGUD010000225.1:0-4464 GCA_964352865.1 uncultured Hyphomonas sp. | reverse complement strand
ACCGCATTCGGCGCAGGCTATGGCGATGTTGGCAAAGGATCTGCGGCATCCCTTTCTGGGTCTGGCGCGCGCGTTACTGTTTCCGAAGTCGATCCAATTTGCGCCTTGCAAGCTGCGATGGATGGATATGATGTCCAGACCCTCGATACGATGGCCTCAAAGGCCGACATCTTCGTCACTGCGACCGGCAATAAGGACATCCTGACCGTCGACCATATGCGGGCGATGAAGGACATGGCGATTGTCTGTAATATCGGGCACTTCGATAATGAGATCCAAGTTGAAAGTCTCAAGAACTTCAAATGGACCAATATCAAGCCACAAGTAGACATGATTACCTTTCCTGACGGCAAGCGGATCATTCTTCTGTCTGAAGGTCGCCTCGTGAACCTTGGCAATGCGACCGGGCATCCAAGTTTCGTTATGTCCGCTTCGTTCACCAATCAAACTCTGGCGCAGATCGCTTTGCACGAGAATGACGGCGACTATGGCAATGAGGTCTACACGCTGCCTAAGCATCTCGATGAAAAAGTTGCGCGCTTGCACCTGGAGAAGCTTGGTGTCGAGCTGACAAATCTTTCGGAAGAGCAAGCTGACTATATCGGCGTGACCACGCAAGGGCCGTTCAAGCCAGAGCATTACCGCTATTAATCAGCCGCTTCAGGAGAAAAGCTATGCCGCTACAGCACCACGAATTTACCTCCGAAAGCGTGTCTGAGGGACATCCGGACAAAGTCTCTGATCAGATCTCAGACGCGATCGTTGATCTGTTCCTGACCAAAGACCCGACTGCCAAAGTCGCTGTCGAAACGCTAACAACCACCAATCGTGTGGTGCTGGCGGGTGAAGTGCGCACCAATAATGGTGCGGTCATCACCAAGGACGAAATGAACCAGGCGGCCCGCGACGTGGTCAAGAAGATTGGTTATGAGCAAGACGGCTTCCACTGGCAGAATATGGATGTTGAAAACCATGTTCACGGACAGTCAGCTGAAATCGCTCAAGGCGTTGAAGCTGGGCAAGGCCTGCATCAGGAAGAAGGCGCGGGTGATCAGGGCATCATGTTTGGCTACGCCACGGATGAAACGCCTGAATTGATGCCGGCCACTCTCGTCTATTCGCATCAGATCCTGCGGAAGCTGGCGGCGCTCCGCCATGATGGTACCCACCCAGAGTTGGAGCCCGATGCAAAAAGCCAGGTGACCCTGCAATATGATGGCTCGCGTCCTGTTGGCGTGAACGCCATTGTCGTTTCGCACCAACACACAGACTCAGCCACACTCGAGCAACTGCGAGAGATCATTCGCCCGGTTGTGCAAGATGTATTGCCGGACGGTTGGTTTCCCGACGAAGACAAGTTCTACGTCAATCCCACAGGTCGGTTCGTGATTGGCGGACCAGATGGTGATGCCGGGCTGACAGGGCGCAAGATCATTGTTGACACTTATGGCGGCGCTGCGCCGCATGGCGGTGGCGCTTTCTCTGGCAAGGATCCGTCGAAAGTGGACCGCTCAGCGGCCTATGCCACGCGCTATCTGGCGAAGAATGTTGTCGCCGCGGGCCTCGCCAAGCGCTGCAATATTCAAGTCAGTTACGCGATTGGCGTGGCACAGCCGCTTTCGCTCTATGTCGATACATTTGGCACGGGTGTTGTTGGCGAAGATACGATTGCCAGGAAGCTGCGTCAGCTCGTCAATCTGTCGCCACGCGGTATTCGTGATCACTTGAAGCTTGAGGCGCCAATCTACAGCCCGTCCGCAGCTTATGGCCATTTTGGGCGCACGCCGACAGATGCTGGTGCGTTCACTTGGGAAAAGACGGAGCTTGTCGACGAGCTGAAAGCCCTTCTCAGATAGTATCAGGCCGTCTGCCTAATAATTAAACACACGCCGCGTGATACTTGTCACGCGACGTCTTCTTTGGCGCGTTTATCAGAATTACAGTTGTCGACAGACTGGCGATGTGCATACGGTGGTGGTTGAATGATTGAGGCTTCGCCTCGCTCAGAGGGAGTCATTCGTGGGTAGAGTTGAACCGGTCTTTTCGGTACTTATCGTAAATTACAATGCTGGGGATTTGCTGCAGGACGCCGTAAATTCCCTAAAAAATCAAACTTTTAAAGACTTTGAAGTGTTGATTGTCGACAATGACAGTCAGGCTCAGCCGTTTGGTGAGATCGATTTAGAGGGCTTGCCAAAAGTTCGCGTGTTACGCGAAAAAGTGAATCACGGATTTGCCAAAGGCAATAACCTAGCCGCTGAACATGCGTCTGGAAAATGGCTCGCTCTGCTTAATCCCGACGCGACGGCGGATCCGAACTGGTTAGCTGAAATTCACAAAGCGACACAGCGACACTCGTCTTGCCGCGTGTTTGCGTGCGGACAGATCAATATGGACGAGCCTGAATTGCTGGATGGCGCGGGCGATGCCTATTTCGCGTTCGGCATTCCGTGGCGGGGAGGGTTCGAGCATCCGATCTCTGAACTGCCTGCCCAGGACAGCTTATGCTTCAGTCCATGCGGCGCGAGCGCTGTTTATGACCGGCAGTTGTTCCTCGATATTGGCGGTTTTGATGAGCGATTTTTCTGCTATTGCGAGGATGTCGATCTTGGTATGCGCTTGCAGCTAAGTGACGAGAAATGTGTGTTCCTGCCAGATGCGATTATTCATCACAAAGGCAGCGCGACCAGCGGGCGATACAGCTATTTCACCATGTATCACGGCTTTCGAAACCGAACCTGGGCCTATTTGAAAAATATGCCGCTATCGGTTCTGGTGCTGACGCTACCCGGTCATCTTGCGCTCATGTTCTACATCTATCTGCGCAATATGGGTCACGCCGATCTAGCCGGGATGCGCAAGGGCATGTGGCACGGTCTCAAAGACGGTTGGGGGCTACGCTGGCAAGACGATTATACAGTTAAGCCGACGCGCAAAGCGACTTGGAATCTGATCCGGTCCATGGCCTGGAACCCGGTGCGCCTGTCACAGCGCGGGGTACATGTCTGGGACTTACAGACCGCTTAATCCAGGTTCCAGACCCGTTTATGGAATTTCCAGGCTGACGACACAATTGTGTCCATATCAGAATGCTCAGGGATCCAGCCAAGTACCGCTTTCGACTTTGATGTATCGGCATAAAGCGCGATTGCGTCGCCGGCTCGGCGCGGGCCAATTTCGACGGGGACCGGTTTTCCAACTGCGCGCTCAACAGAATCGAGCACCTGTTTGACGGTAAACCCATTCCCAGTACCAAGATTGAGCTGCAGGCTGTCGCCGGTTTTGTTGATATGCTCAGCCGCAAGAATATGTGCGGAGACCAGATCCGCGATGTGAATATAATCGCGCACACACGTGCCATCTGGCGTCGGATAATCATCGCCAAACAATTTCATAGCCTGGCCGATCCCCGCCGCAGCTTTGATCGCATTTGGAATGAGGTGCGTCTCAGGATCGTGCTCCTCGCCAACTTCGCCGTCCAGATCGGCGCCAGCGGCGTTGAAGTAACGCAGCGCTGCATATTTCAGTCCTTCAGCACGAGACAGGTCTTCCAGAATGGTCTCAACCATCAGTTTGGATCGGCCATAAACGCTGACGGGGCGTTTTGGCATATCTTCTGTAAGTGGCAGGCTTTCGGGGTCACCGTAAATCGCGCAAGTCGATGAGAAAATGAAATTCTGCAAGCCAAGATCGAGCATGTTGCGGACCACATTGAGTGTTCCGGCGACATTATTTTCGTAAAAAGCACCAGGCGCCTTTTCGCCTTCGCCGACTTCAATATTGGCGGCGAAGTGCATCACGGCATCCGGTCGGACTTTTTCCAGAGCGGCTCGAATTTCGTTTTCGTTTCGGATATCGCCTTCAATCAACTCGCCCCATTTTACGGCATGACGGTGACCACTTGAGAAATTGTCGAACACGACCGGCTCCCGGCCACTCATCTTGATGGCTTTGCAAGCATTTGCGCCGATATAGCCGGCGCCGCCGATGACGAGAATTTTATTGATCACGTGCGCGTTCCCTTAGAATGTCCCAACCCGAGCAGTGTTTTGCCCCAGACAGAGGTATCACTCAAGGATCAGGCCAAAATCACGCCCCCACTAGTCGCGCTTTTTATCGTCATGCTCAGACCGTGCTCGGTCTCGGGTTAGACGATCCTGCGCTTTCTGGGCTTTGGTGCGTCCGTATTTGATCCGATTTTCCTGCGCCCGCTGATCTTTAGCAGCGCGCGCTTTGGCTTTTCGAGCCTTGTTGAGGTTGATCGGATCGACCAAGTCTAGTCTCCGCGATGCGCGTTGCGCCATTGCTCCATGGCCAGTGAAATCGCGAAGGTTTCACGGTATTTGGGGCTGGAGGCCGGACGTGGTGCTCTGGCGGATGTTAGGGCCATGATTTCCGCGAGCTTGTTGTGCGCCGCGCCGGCCTGACCTGCACCAACCACCACTATCCGCATCGCCTGTCCGC
>CAYGUD010000224.1:0-4468 GCA_964352865.1 uncultured Hyphomonas sp. | reverse complement strand
TGTCGCCGACAAAGATTTGCGGGAAGGTCCGCGCGCCGCCAGACTTTTGAATCATCTCGGCCTTTTTCTTCGAATCCATGCCCGCATCAATATGGGTCATGTCGACGCCTTTTTGTTTGAGCAGGCTCAATGCGCGGCTGCAATAGGGGCAAAAAGCGCGGGTATAGATGGTGACATGGGCCATATGTTTGGGCGTCCTTCGCAGTCGGTTCGCCCCTTATATGGTAAGATCGGCCTCTCTGACAACGCGGGCCAGCACCAACACATTGACGCGGGCTGCGCCGGCTTTTTTGAGCGCCTTCGTGCAGGCCGCCAGGGTCGACCCCGTGGTCAGGACATCATCGACCAAAGTCACGGTGCTGCCTTTAATGCGACTCTGGCGCGACTTTCGAACTTCGAACGCGCCAGCGACATTGCGCCGACGCTGACGGGCCGTCAGGCCGCCCTGACTTGGCGTATTTCGTTTGCGTGACAACGCGTCGACCAATGCCAATGTGCCGCTCCGGCGAGCGACCCCTTGGGTCAGCCATGCGGCCTGATTGAAGCCACGTGCGGCCAGACGTTGATAATGCAATGGCACAGGTACGAGCCAGTCTGTTTCCGGTAGGATATCTCGTCCGGCGAGGGCCATCCAGTTGCTCATTGCGCCCAGCCCATCGCGGCGTCCGGCGTGTTTCAGCTCAAGTATGGCTTGGCGGGAAATATCATCATAGGCAATCGCGGCGCGGGCCTGATCCCATTTTGGAGCCCGGGCCGCGCATGATCCACAAAGACTGTCTGCACCGAGGTCTATTTCCATTGGCGCGGCGCAGGATCGGCAGCCCGTACCATTGAGAAAATTGAGTTTTGCAAAGTCTTCTGGGCTCAAGGGGCCGTCGCCGCCATGGCGCTCTCCCGAGACGATTGAACGATGCGGCCAGACGAAATTCGCCAATGACCGTAGTCCCGCCCTTGCGGAACGTGTCGTCCAATGCATATCGGAACTCATGGCGTCTAAATCACCTCCCAATTTGTTTGATCGCGCGCGTATTGCCCGGAACCGGGACCGTGCGTCTGTTGATTATCGAGACTATGCCTTCCTTAAGGGCAGGGAGTCGACTCAATTATTGGAAAGACTCGAAGACAGTCCGCGCAAATTTGCCCGCGCGCTCGATCTTTGGGCGCATGATGGACAGGCCAGTGAAGCGCTTCGGCAGAGCGGTAATGTCGATCACGTTACCGCATTGGAGCCATCGCCGCTTATGGTCTCGCGTTTGCGTGCAAACCATTTTGAGGCTGCCGTTTCGGACAACGAGACCCTGCCATTTGAGCCAGAGACATTTGATTTGGTGGTGAGTGTCCTTTCCCTGCATTGGATCAATGATCTGCCGGGCCTGCTCAATCAGGTGCGGACTGTGTTGAAGCCGGATGGCCTGTTTCTGGCCTGCCTGTTTGGTGGCGGGACTTTGAACGAATTGCGCACCGCGCTGATCGAAGCCGAAAGCGAGATATTGGGGGGAATCAGCCCGCGCCTATCACCCTTGCCGAGTTTGCAGGACATGGCTGGCCTGTTGCAGCGCGCTCGCTTTGCGCTGCCTGTTGCAGATATTGAACGGGTCACCGTGCGCTATGAGCATCCGATGAAATTACTGCAGGATCTGAAAGGCATGGGAGAGCAAGCCGCGTTCGCGCCGCGCGATGGACAGGTTCGCAGGCCGCTATCGCGGCGCATTCTGGCCCGTATGTGCGAGATATATTGTGAGCGTTTCAGCGAATCGGATGGGCGGGTTCGCGCCAGCTTTGACGTGATCTGGCTATCTGGTTGGGCGCCCGCAGCCAATCAACCAAAACCCTTGAAGCCGGGCAGCGGAAAATTCAGCCTGGCGGATGCTGTGAAAAAATCGCGGAATCGCGGCGGTGATAGAAAAACCTAGAAATATCAGATTACTGTTCTGAAGCTCTCGCTTTCGTCAGCGCCTAAGCGACGGGCGCAACCTGCCAATCTCCCCTGTGGCCGAAAAGCCACCATGCCGGACGTGCATACCCCCTATGCCAATTCTTGCCCTAATCGGTGCACAATTCATCTCCTATCTTCCTGCTGAAGCGCCCGAAAGTGGCGTGAATAATGCAAGGAACCTCCCATGTTGAAGACATTGCTTATTTCAATTGCCGTCGCCGCCGCAGCCCCAATGGCTATGGCTGGTGGGAACAATGTTGAAAGCGCAGAAGCGCTGGTCAGCTCGGCCGCCGCCCAAATCGCGCAAAGTGAACGCACGCGAGTTGCTGACGCTGTCATCTCCCATATTGATACAGGTGCGATTGCGAGCTTTACGCTTGGGCGTCATGGGCGGGCTTTACCTGCAGCCGACAAAGCCAAGTTCACAACCGCGTTTGAACGCTTTCTGAGGCGTCAGATCGAGGCCAATGCTGATCAGTTTTCAGGTGTAGAAGTGAATGTGGTCAACACCGCCGCTCGCAATGCCAGAGATGCAATTGTTACGACGGAGCTTCGCAATGAGCGCGACGCCTTAAAAGTGCGTTGGCGTGTGATCGAGCGGGGTGGCAACTGGTCAGTGGTTGATCTCGAAGTCGCTGGCATCTGGCTGGCGATTGAGCAACGTGCGCAAGTCGCAGCGATCTTGTCACGTCCAGGGGCCAATATTGAAGATGTGATTGCGCAATTCGGCTAAACCTTTCCCGATCGCCAAGATTGGCTTAGGCCACGCGCCATGACGGAATTTCTATCACAATACGGACTGCTCATTCTCGCTTTGGCGGGATGTGGATTGTTTAGCGGCCTCGTCGCTGGTCTATTCGGGATCGGCGGCGGGGCCGTGATCGTTCCGGTGCTGATGATCCTGTTTGAAAGTCTGGGATTTTCTGAGACGGCCAGTCATGTCGCGATCGCAACTTCGCTGGCGACGATCATCCTGACTTCCGCCCGTTCCGTGATGGCCCATCATCAGCGCGGCGCAGTTGACTGGCAGGTTATTCGAACCTGGGCCCCGTGGATCGTAATAGGCGCGATTATTGGTCAATTGCTGGCTGGAGAGCTTTCGGCGACCGCTTTGAAAGCCTTTTTCGGTGGCATGGCCTATTTACTGGCTTTGCAACTGTTCTTCGGCCGACCGAATTGGCGGCTGGCCGAGGATTTACCAGGAGGTGCGGGCCGGGCAGGGCTCGGCGCTGGGGTCGGTACATTGTCGGCTCTAATGGGAATTGGCGGCGGGACGTTCGGGGTCAGTCTGATGACGGTCTATGGGCGCGCCATTCATCAGGCTGTCGCCACGGCGGCAGGGTTTGGCATTGCGATCGGTCTGCCGAGTGCAGTGACGGCAATAATCGTGGGTTGGGGCCAGGAAGGATTGCCGCCGTTTTCGCTCGGCTATGTTAATCTCGTTGCGTTCGGTCTGATATCCACGTTTACCGTAATCATGGCCCCGATCGGTGCGCGGCTCGCGCACAGTCTGGACGCCCAGCTATTGAAGCGATTATTTGCGATCCTGCTCGCCATTGTCGCGACCAAAATGATCTGGGATACTATTGCTGGATAAGCATCCGGTCGCCGCGAAACTCATATGAATAGAGCTCTTTCAGAAAGCTCATGCCGAGGAGAGATTGATCCAGATCGGTTTTGAGGACCATTGCGTCGACATTCTTGACGTGAACCTGATTGATCTGAATTGAGTCGATTTTAACGCTCGCGCCCATGGTGACGCCGCCAGCGGTGCGGATCTCCCAGCGATAGTCGAGTTTGTCCGGGCGGAGCCCCATTTTTTGCGCGTCCTTATAGGTCAACGCGACCACGCTAGCGCCGGTATCGACCATGAACTCGACCGTTGATTTCTTGTTGACCAGAGCGCGTGTCCAATAATGTCCATCCGGGCGAGAGCGTATCGTCGCGACCCGGCGTGCTGTACTCGCGCGTTGTGGTTCTAGGGATAATGACGCGACGCTGGGCGTTGTGGGTTCAGGATCGGTATTTGCGACTGTAGCAGCCGGGGCCTGCTCCAGTTTTGGATTCAGATAAAAAGAGATGATCGCAGCAACACTGCCGGCGAGCAGAAACGTGGTCAGGATATGAGAGGTTTTCATGGCGTCGAGCTCAGCTTTCCAATTTCGCGCAGATGATCCAGGCGTTCCGGAAGCGAGTCCATAACGGCTCGGCGACCGGCATCATCAAATTGCATCCAGCCGCCAATTTCTTTCAAACTGCGCCCGCAGCCAAGACATAGCCCCGTCTGTCCATCGACAGCGCACACTTTTATGCAGGGACTTTCAATCTTTGGTCTGGTCATTTTCAGTATCCTAAATAGAGGTCATAAAAATATACTTGCGACAGTTTCATCAAATTACCAGAACCAGAATTGACTTGCACTTTGAATTAGGAGCGTTTTATGGGCTCTCAAATTAAAAGGAAATACCTTGCCGGAAGCTGATCCAGCCAATCGCCCACTTGGGGAGCCGACCTGCGGGTATGCAAAACTGC
>CAYGUD010000223.1:0-4502 GCA_964352865.1 uncultured Hyphomonas sp. | reverse complement strand
GGTTCCGATTGCGTGTTCCCTACGGCGTCTTGCTCTGTGTCTCTGACAAGCCGTTACACGGTGAAATCAAACTGCCGGGCGCGGCGAACAAGTTCTACGAGAAATCGATCGGACAGCATTTGCAAATTGGTGTCGCGACGCTCGAAAAACTCGCCAGCGGCGATGCTAAACTCCACAGCCGAAAACTGCGTGCCTTTGACGAACCACCGTTCCGGTAAAGCGAAGGGTGGCAGGATCGTTCAATTTCGGCCGTGCCTTGTCGGGCTGGTGGTGGTTGCTGGAACGTGATTCAGCGCGGCTGCTTCCAATTGGTGCGATCTGGGTTGGCGCCTCTTTCCTTTCGGGCGGCATCGATTACGCGATGGGATTCACGCAGGGCATAGGCCTGCTGAGTACGTCCTATTTGGTCGAGCCATTCTTTCTGGCCGTTGCGTGTGGATTGGCGCTCGATGATTATGGTTCCGGTAACAATCGCGCCGCAGGCGAAGCGTCACGCAGATATCTGGCTGTGCTCGGAGCCTATGTCCTCAGCATCATTGGCATTGCTCTGGGTGTGTTACTTCTCATTCTGCCAGGATTGGCGCTCGCTGTGTTCTGGTGCGTATGGTTGCCCGTACTGATCGCAGAGCGGAAGAGCCCGATTGATGCCTTGAAAACGAGTTTTGAGTATGTGCGCGGAGATTTTTGGGCGGTCTGCGGCCTGCTCGCCTTGTATACGTTTGGGGTGGTAATCCTGATGTTTGTCGCGCTCACCTTGAACCTTGGAAGCGTAGCCGGAGAGCCTGGTTTGGGTCTGGCCGTAGATTCCGTGATCGCCGTACTTCTGAGCATACTCGGCACCTATTTGAATGTCGCAATCTATAGAGAGCTTACGGTCTCAAATGGTCCTGATGTGACAACGTTCGATTGAGCGCCTTGATTTAGCAGCTCGCCTTACGTCAGCGTGGACCCCTGGCATATTCCACTCTAAATCACGGCTTGACGCGGAGGAGAGGGTACCATGCAAGACCGAGTGAAAAGCTTCGAGAATATTCGCAATTTCCGAGATTTTGGCGGTTATCAAGGCGCAGGTGGCCGGTCTATTCGGCCAGGTGTGCTGTTTCGGTCAGCGCAATTCGGCGAAGCGAGCGAAGCTGATTTGAATGCCCTTAAAGCCTATAATATCAAAGTCCAGGCAGACCTTCGCCGCCCGGATGAGCGCGAGCGGCATGGTCATCGCTGGCCTGTTGAAGGCGTGCGGGTGATCGCCAGTGACAAGGGGTCGGCGACACAGGCGCCGCATGTGCGCTTTCTGTCCGAAGTCGCAGTCGATGCGCCGAAAGCGCAAGGCTGGATGGCCGACTATTACCGCGCCGCACCTTTCAAAGAACAGCATATCGAGACGTTCACCGAGTGGTTCAAAACGCTTGGTTCGCTGGATCGCGATGATGCAGCTGTCGTAAACTGCGCCGCAGGCAAGGACCGGACAGGTATTCTGTGTGCGTTGACGCATCACATTCTCGGCGTCGACCGGGACGCTATTTTTGCGGATTATGAGCTGACCAACCAGGCTGCGGATGTCGAGACACGATTGCCGGAAATGGCACGCATGTTCAACGAGCATATCGGCAAGGACTATGACCACGCCGTTTATCATCCCTTCGTTGGCGTCGACGCGATCTTTCTGGAAGCTGCGATTGACAGCATTCAGCAACAATCCGGCGATATCGATACTTACCTCTCTGAGACGCTCGGCGTTGGCACAGCGGAGCGCGACCAATTGCGCGAAGCTTATCTCGTTTGACGTATTGTCGCTGATCACACTTTTCGTGAACGACTTGTCCTGCCCACCCTATCCGGCGTATCGGGGCGGATGACTGATATTGTTAGATTAGCTGCGGTGCAGGCCGCCCCGGCTCTGTTCGATAAGCAAGCCAGCCTAGAGATTGCTTTGAACTGGATCGATCAGGCGGCGAAAGAAAAGCCCGATGTGATCGCATTTGGTGAGGCCTGGTTGCCCGGCTATCCGTTCTTTATCGATAGCCCGCTGTCTGACACCTGGTGGGCTGCGGCCAGTGAATTGCTGAAGAATGGCGTCCGTCTGGACGGCCCGGAGGTTGAAGCGCTGTGCAAGGCGGCGAAACGCGCCAAGGCTGATCTGGTGATCGGTGTGAATGAACTCGACCCCCAGACCGAGGCCACGCTATATTGTACCCTGTTGACGATTGGCCGGAACGAGCAAGTTCTCAACCGGCACCGCAAACTCAAGCCGACCCATCATGAGCGCTCTGTCTGGGGCGATGGCGATGCCAAGGGACTACGGCCCGTTGCCCGTGATTGGGGGCGGTTATCGTCGCTTAATTGCTGGGAGCATAATGCGGTTCTACCCGCTTACGCCTTGATGGCGCAGGGCGTTGATGTGCATGTTGCAGCTTGGCCCGGGCGCGAGCCGAAAGAAGCGCCAAGCCAACCCGTCTGGGCGCGGCAATTGCTGCTCAGCCGGGCCTTTGCCAGTCAAGCCGGCGCCTGGGTGATCTGTTCCGCGGGGATCCGCATGCAGAGACATGTGCCAGAGCGGTTTCAATCCCTCTATGAGTTTGACCACAATGGCGGCTCAGCGATCATCGATCCGCGCGGAGAAGTGGTCGCCGGTCTTTTGTCGGATGAAGAAGGTATTCTGGTGGCCGACGCTGATCTGGCGCTGGCAAGGGCGTGCAAAGTCGCGAGCGATCCAGCGGGGCATTACTCGCGACCCGATCTGTTCCGTTTGGAAGTCGATGGTCGCGAGATTTTTCCCGGTGATCGCGGTTAGCTATCGCTGACTTGCTTGGCCATTTTCTTGGCAAATCGGCTCGAGGCACGATTGGCATCGCTCCAGACTCCGGCGCCGACAACATTGCTAAGATTGTTTTCGAACCAGCTATACTCCTGGGTCGCGACAACGTTGCCCTCTGCATCATAAACTGTGCCCACAAGTTCCATACCGCCTAGCGAGATGGATCGTATGGCATCTAGGCCCGGCCGTGAGGACAATTGCTCAAATGTCGGGCGATTAGGCTTGGCATCGACAATTGTGACATCGACACGAACCGGATCGGCCCCAACTTTGGCGAACGCGCGATCCAGATCTTTGATGATTTCTTCGGTCAGAGTTTCCCCTTCGCGTTCACCATAATTTTCAGACAATTCTTCAGCGAAATCATCGCTATAGACGACAGCGATTTCAGTTGCGGCGGCCGTCTGCAAAATTGCTAACGTCCCGATGGCAGCAAATATGGTTTTCATGGCAGGCTCCTTTGGCGGTCAGAACTAGACTTAATATAGGCCAGTTCGACCGCCTTTTCCAATGACACCGGCGTGACCGGAACGTTAAATCGTATCCACCAAGACAATTTCCGCGTCTTCCACTGCTCTGAGGGCGAGATGAACGCCGCCTGAAATCGCCGCGCCATCACGCGCTTTGAGGATTTCTCCATTCAGCTCGACTGCACCGGCTGCGAGCACCAGATAGCCGTGACGCCCAGCTGCGACGTCATAGGTCAATGCCTCTCCAGCTTTCAACGTCGCGCCGAGGACCGCCGCGTCCTGGCGGATCGGGAGCGCCTCTGGTTCACCATGGCCACTCGCAAGAACGGCCCACGTGCCAGAGCGATCCGATTTGGGAAACGCTTTGGCGCCCCAGCCTGGTTTGCCGTTATTCTCTGCAGGTTCGATCCATAATTGGAATAGAGTTGTCGCTTCGCTTTCAGCATTCCATTCCGAATGGCGTACGCCACTCCCGGCGCTCATCACTTGCACGTCGCCTGCTTCTGTCCGGCCCTTATTGCCCATTGAGTCTTCATGCGTGATGGCGCCTTTGCGAACATAAGTGATGATTTCCATGTCGCGATGTCCATGCGGTGGAAACCCTGTGCCGGGCTTGATTGTGTCATCGTTCCAGACGCGCAATTTACCATGACCCATTCTGGCCGGGTCGTGATAATGGGAGAATGAGAAATGATAATGCGCGTCCAGCCAGTCATTCTCAAAATTTCCCAGATCGGAAAAACGTCTGATCTCAATCATGATAGCCTCCTTGCTAATTGCGTTAGGAACAAAATGGCGACGCTGGCAAAACGCAGTAGGCTGGGCTGGCTGAATTCAATTATGCAGATTTCGAATGAGTTCCAGACGATAAAAAAACCCCGCCGATGCGGCGGGGTTTTCACTCTCAAAATCAGAACCTGTGCGAAGGGTTCCAGGGAGGAGAGACTGTTGGCCGGCTTAGCGAATGCGAACTGACGCGCCGCTCGACGTATCTTTAGTGACATCTGACGGGTTTCCGCTGACCGATATTGACGATCCGCTAGACGCATCAACGTCGACTGTTTGAGATGCATAAACCTGGATGGACGATCCGCTTGACGCGTCCACGTCGACGCTCTGACACTCAAGCTTGTCTAGTCTGACGCTTGAGCCTGAAGAGGCGTCGAGGTTGAGGCTCGTCCAAGCGCCTTCCATCGAGAGCGAAGACCCTGAAGAAG
>CAYGUD010000222.1:3152-4529 GCA_964352865.1 uncultured Hyphomonas sp. | reverse complement strand
TCGGTGATGACAATGGAGCGCTCCGCCAATGGGGGCGGCGGAAAGGCGCGGTCCAGCCCCACCGCCAGAACCATGGCGGTCAGGGCGGCAAGGCTGGTCCAGCGCCAGGCGGTCAGTATGCGCGACATCAGCGGGCCCGGATGACAACCTCACCAGCGGCGGTGCGAGCGAAGACATCAGTGCGATACATGTCTTCCACCACGACACCCGGAATGGTGAACCGGCCGGGCGTTACGGCGCGGACGGTGTAGGCATAGCGCTCTGTGCGCTGGCCATAGACCTCGATGGCCGCCACATAGCGATCATCACCGGCTTCCTGTATGCGGGCGACCACCGTCAGGAGCGCTATTATACCGATCCGGAGATTGGCTCGATTTATGCCAGTATCGAACAATCTTTTCCGGACAAGATTGTTAGCCTGAGCGAAATCTCTCAGGACAGCTCGACTGTCTTATTCTTCGTCAGCGGACCAACTGATCCTGGAACATATTACATGATCAAGGAAGGCAAAGCCTCGAAAGTGATCGGGGTTAATTCTGAAATCTCTTCAGCAGATCTGTCTCCGGTGCAGGGTATTTTTGCAACTGGCCGAGACGGCTACAAGATCCCGGCTTTGGTCACTGTTCCGAGGGGCGAAGGACCGTTCCCCGGGATTGTCATGCCGCATGGCGGACCTTGGGTGCGCGACTATTACGGCTATGACGAATGGGCGCAAATGCTAGCCAATCGCGGCTATGTGGTCGTCCAGCCGAACTATCGCGGCTCCGAAGGTCATGGCCTCGAGCATTGGCGTGCAGGTGACCGTGAATGGGGCCAGGTGATGCAGAATGACATCGAGGACTCACTCACCCATCTCGTCGGCGAAGGCCTCGTTGACGGCGACAAGCTGGCCATTTTCGGCTGGAGTTATGGCGGCTATGCAGCCTTTGTCGGCGCGACGCGAGAGAACACACCGTTCAATTGCTCGATTGCTGGCGCTGGCATCAGCGATATCCCGCCAATGCGTGGGCGCATCGGTGATAGCCGCTTCCTGCGCAAGTATCAGGAACCGACAGTTGCTGGATTCTCTCCGCTGGATGCCGCGGAGAGCGTCAAAATGCCGATGCTGATTGTGCATGGTGAGGATGACAACACTGTCCCTGTCGAGCAGAGCAGGATGTTCGTGCGTGAATTGAAACGTATCGACGCCGATTACGAATATATCGAAATCAAGGACATGTTCCACAGTCCTTGGCGCTATGAGCATAACATGGCCTGGTTCCCGGAAGTCTTCGAGTTCTTCGAAACCAAGTGCGGGTTCTAAATCATTCAGGGCGGCTCAGAATTGAGCCGCCCTTTTTACATGCGCTTTTGAGACGCGGCGCTGCGGTCACCGAA
>CAYGUD010000222.1:0-3142 GCA_964352865.1 uncultured Hyphomonas sp. | reverse complement strand
AACCACCAGAGGGTTGCGGCCGTCGCTGCAAACGTCGCGGTTTCAATTATGCTGCTGCGATCTGCCATGTCTGCTGAAAACCAGATGACGCTGGTAATCGCCCACAAGAGCACTGTCAGGACAGGCCGCGTCAGAGCCCGCACCGCATTGACCCATGGATAACTGGCGCCAATCGCCGCTTCGGCTGCGAGACTGGCCTGCAAACCCGCCCAGCTGCCAGCGCTCTGCGCGATTGCCAGCTCGGCTTCTGTTTCTTGGGCCGCTGCCGCCTGCTGCCTTTCGAGCAATTCGGATTCGTGCGCCCAGCGCCGTTCTTCGTGGGCCATGGTTTGGCGCGTCTCGAAGAAACTGGCCAGCCGTCCCAAAGCGGTTCCAAGCAAGCCAAACAGACCGCCGCCGGCTGCACTCGCGGCTATTCCCAGGACATCGTCCATAATTTTTTACTCCCATGATAATACCATTTCGCTGGTTGCGCGCGCAGGTCCAGGTGAATGAAGGATCGTGCCAGGCCAAATCCGGTAAAGCCGATCTCGCGCGCCGCCGCATAGAGCTGCGTTCGGTCGTGCCCGTGCAGGGCGAGATCAACGGCAATGCGCTTGTGCTGCGACTTTGGCGCGCCGCCGACCTGTGCATTCCACTGCGCACATCGGTGGCCCGACCGGACAATAAGCGGCGTCCCCAGCCTGTCTCTAAGGCGCTGCAAATGATCGAGAAAGCGCGGCGCATGCCAATACTGGCCGTGGCAATACCGGCCGCTACATTTGCAAGCCAGCTCGGCGATATGGAAACTCTGCCAGCGCCACTCGTTCGCCAGGGCGCAGCGCGCTTGTGTGACTGACAGATATAACAAAGCCTATCCTCATTCTCATTTCTGATCGTGAGGATAGGCTTGTGATACTTCGGTCGGAAAAGACCGGGATAGAGCCTCGGCTCTACGCCATGCGAAAGGCGCGGCGCTGCTGCAAGGCTTCGATGGCGCCGAGATATTCAGCTTCCAGCTTGTCGACATATTCTGCGGTACTCATGCGGGATTTAACCGCGCCAATCCCCTGCCCGCAGCCCCAGATATCTTTCCAGGCCTTGGCTTCCTGATTACCGCCAGAGCCGAAATTCATCGCGCTCGGATCACTCTCAGGCAAGTCGTTCGGATTAAGTCCGGCTTGCGCGATTGATGGTGCCAGATAATTGCCGTGGACGCCGGTGAACAGGTTCGAATAAACGATATCCTTGGCGTCACTTTCAACAATCATGTCCTTATAGCCTTCGACCGCATTGGCTTCATCGCAGGAGATAAAGGCCGATCCGATATAGCCGAGATCCGCGCCCATTGCCTGGGCTGCAGCAACTGCGCCGCCATTCGCCATTGCGCCTGACAGAGCCAATGGACCGTCAAAGAATTCACGAATGTCCTGGATCAAGGCGAGGGGTGAGATGGTTCCCGCATGCCCCCCTGCGCCAGCGGCGACAGCGATCAGGCCGTCAGCGCCTTTTTCGAGCGCTTTGCGGGCGAAAATCGAATTGATGATGTCGTGCATGACAATCCCGCCATAGGAATGGATCGCCTGATTGACTTCTTCACGTGCACCAAGTGACGTGATGACCAATGGGACTTTGTATTTGACGCACATTTCGACGTCATGTTCGAGGCGGTTATTGGTCTTGTGAACGATCTGGTTCACGGCATAAGGCGCCGACGGACGATCCGGGTTCTTGGCGTCATATTCCGCCAGTTCCGTCGTGATCCGGTCAAGCCATTCATCAAGCTGAGATTCAGGCCGGGCATTCAGCGCCGGAAACGATCCCACTACGCCCGCTTTACACTGGGCAATCACCAGGTCCGGGTTTGAAATAATGAATAGCGGGCTGCCAATCACCGGGACACGGAGATTTTGCAGAATTGGAGGTAGCGCCATATGTGGGTCTCTCATAACTTGCCGTTTACGTGAACGCTAAGTTAGCTGGGCATTGGCATTAGGCAAGCCCTTCCCGCAGGGTATGGCGGCGCAATTAGCGTAGCGTAAACCTTGCCAGCCGGGGCGCAGTGGGCCAAATCCGCGGTATAGGATTCCAAAAAGGTTTGACCCATATGGCGGACGGCACGCTTTCATTCTCAGGAGCCTTCGAAGACGCGACCGAAGCCGATTGGCTGGCCGGTGTCGAGAAGGCGCTTAAAGGCGGCGGGATAGAGCGGATCACGCGGCAAACGCGCGACGGCATCAAGATCCATCCGCTGTACCGGGAAACGGACTTTTCCAGCAGCGCTGACCTGCGCGGCGCTCCCGGCGCACGTCCCTATTTGCGCGGTGCAGATGCAGAGCCTGATCAATTTCTGCCATGGGACATCCGCCAGTCGTTCGCGCATCCAGATCCAGCGGTCACCAATCAGGAAATTCTGCGCGACTTGTCGCGCGGCGTGACATCCGTTCACTTGGCCATTGAATGCTCCGGCAAGACTGGCTGTATCGTCACCAATCTCGATCAGCTTTCCACGGCGCTGGGCGGCATCCGCGCCGACATTGCCGCAGTCAGCCTCGGTCATCGCGGCGCAGGGTCGGGTGCCAGCGGCGCGGCCCTGCTCGCCCTTTGGGCGCGTCAGCAAGACGCTTCAGAAACGCTGAAGCTCGCTTTCAACATCTCACCCATCCGGCAATTGATGTTGAGCGGCAAGATTGGCGGCGGGATTGACGCGGCGATGGCAAAGACAGCGGCCCTGAGCAAAGCCCTCTCCGCTGAGTTCCCGGCCGCCACGAGCCTGGAAGTAGAAGCGCTCAGTGTGCACGAAGCCGGGGGCAGTGAAGCTCAGGAACTGGCCGGGCTGATGGCTAGCGCAGTCGACTTGCTAAGACGCCTCGATAAAGCCGGGCTGAGCCCGGATGAGGCCGCTCCGCAAATCCTGTTCAGGCTTGCTGTCGATGCCAATTACGGGATTGGCATTGCCAAGCTGCGTGCCGCGCGCCGGCTCTGGGCGCGGGTTCAGGACGCGCTTGGTGTGACGCCGCACCCGATGTTGCTGCAAGCGGTCAGCAGCGCCCGTATGCTGACGCGCTATGATGGCTGGGTGAATATGTTGCGCGGCAGCGCGGCGTGCTTTGCGGCGGGCAATGTCTTTCATCAATGCGGCGCGTTTTTCAGCGATACGGGT
>CAYGUD010000221.1:0-4559 GCA_964352865.1 uncultured Hyphomonas sp. | reverse complement strand
GCCTTGAAGTTTTACGCCGTTCACAAGGAAAATCGTCAATGGAGTCTTTGACTTACGGACGGCGTTTAAAAATGTGTCCTGGAGGTTCTGCTTTTTATCTGAAGACATGTTTTGTCTTTCCTTCTTTTATAGTGCAGCGGCTAAAGCGATTGAGCCCAAATTGCAAGCGATCGCGGCGTTATCTTCGCCAAAAAGACGGGTTTAACACCGGTAGTAAAGCAATGACTTCCAAACGCCCAAGGATCATGCCGAGGATGACGCATATTTGGGCCGTGACGTTCAATTCAGCATTCATGCCTCCCAGAATGTGCCCAGCATTAGAAAGACTGCCAATGCCGGCCAGGATCGCATCATCAAATGACAGTCCAGCCGCGCTCAGCAGCAAAGTACCAAGTGTGCAGGCGACAATGTATCCGACGAGATAGACCCAGACACTCATCACAGTGCGGTCGGATTGTCTTCTCCCACGAAACTTGAAGTGTTGAACGCTGCCGCGATATCCCAATTGCAAAAATTCGAGCGCGACGCGGCGGCTCAGAACGATCAATCGCGCCAGTTTGAAACCACCCGCTGCAGATAAGGCGGATCCGCCGATCAGGACGGGGAACAAGACAAGGACAATGGGAAGTCTCGAAAAAAGTTGGGGATCTGACAGTGCGATTCCACTCGTCGCAAGCGATGATGTCGCCCAACCAATGCTTTCGAAAAGCGGTAGTCCTGCAAATACCGCCAGAACAGTGATCAAAAGTAACGATCCACCCCAGGCGAGTGTTTCCGGATCTATTGGGATTGCTCTGATGCGGCCACGCCCAGCGCCGTCAACGGCGACCAGGCCGAGCGTCCCGAGCACCAGCCCGATCCATAAGAAAAACGCGTGGACCGGGCCCGCTTGCGGGGCGATCTCATAAGCCTGCGGATCGACCATTCCTGTGGTGATTGCACTAACGGCGCCGGCCAAAGCATCACGCGGCGCCAAACCAAGCGCGAGCAATACGGCTGCGAGAACAATCGAGCTGCTCAGGACCAAGACGGAACTGACCCGTATGACCCGAACAATTGGATCAAAGAAACTGCCTTCCGGTTCGCTGAAGAAGCGGTTGCGGTGCACGCCTGGGCCGCCCAGATTCAATCCTGCAAAAACAGTTGCTGCTATGGTGATGCTGGCAATGGCGCCAATCAGATGCAACATGGCGCGCCAGACGAAAATACTGGTCGGCATCGGGTCGGCAAGTGGATCAAGCCGGCTGTGGCCGGTGGTCGTGAGATTAGATGTGCTTTCGTAAAATGCCGCCAGGAAGTCGGCATTGCCGAGATAATCAAGAAACGGAATAGCCGAAACCAGGCCGCCCACGGCCCAAAAAAGCAAGGCAACGGCGAGACCGTCTCTGGCATGAGCCCGGCTATTTGGTTTATCGGTCAATACAAGGACCGTTGAGGCCAGCCCACCGATCGCAACGGCCGTTCCAGCGAAAACAACCAATTGCCTGGTCTCACCGGTCGCGAGGGCGACCAGAAAGCAAATGCCCAACAAGGTCGCAAAACCCAGAATGATGAAGGAAAAAATGCGGACAATGGAGAGGTGATTCAAAGTTTCATCCCCGCCTAAAAGAAATCAGCGCTGACCCTGAAGAATTGCTCGACTTTCCGGGTCGCGCCAATCTCATAGAACAGTAACAGGCGATCGTCCGTCTCTACCGTCGTTTGCGCATCCGGGAACAGGATTTTCTCATTCCGGATAATCGCCGCAGAGGTTATGCCATCCGGAAGATGAGCATAGTCCACAGGCTTACCGATCAATGGCGAAGAATCCAAGGTCACCCCTTCGGCGATTTCAGCCGAACCATCTTCCAGCGATTGTACTGACAGGATCCGGCCCCGGCGCAGCTTGGTGAGGATTTTCGAAACACTCAAGGCGCGAGGATCCAGCACTGCATCAATGTCCAGATCTTGCGAAATAGCCACCAATTCATAGGCGTTGACCAGTGCATGGGTGCGCTTGGCCCCGAGTTGCTTGGCGAGTTTTCCGATCAACATGTTTGTCTTGTCATCATTGGTTACAGCGATGACAATATCGGCCTGGTCTGCGCCTGCTTCTTCCAGAACATCTCGCGATAGACCATCCCCGTGAATGACGATGGTTTGTTTCAGGGCCGACACAGCGATGTCTGCTTTGTCGACGTCAGCTTCTATGATGCGAACGCGTACCCTGCCCTCGCGCTCGAGATGGCTGGCCACATATGTGCCGACATTTCCGCCGCCAACAATGACGACACGTTTGTGCTCTTCAATGTCCTTGTTGAATAATTTGTTCAAGCGCGGGATTGAGCGCTGCGTGACCGCAACATAAGCAATGTCGCCGGGTTGTAATTGATCGTTTCCGCGCGGAGCAAATACGTTGGCGCCGCGCTTGATGCCAACGACACGGGCGCCCAAATCCGGAAAGATGCCAGAAATTTGATCCAATGCGGTTTCCAGCAGAGGGCTATCCTCTTGCACTTTCATGCCAAGCACCTGCAACTCTCCGGATTCAAACGAAATGCTTGAAACAGCGCTTGGGGCACGAATGCGTCTCAAGATCGCTTCGCCGACTTCGATTTCTGGCGAAATGATCAAATCGAGGGGCAGTGCTGACTTAGAAAACAGCTCGGCATTCTCTGGTTCCAGATACGCCTGGGCTCGAACGCGGGCGATCTTGGTGGGCACGGAAAACAAAGTGTCTGCGACCTGGCAAATTACCATATTGATTTCATCGAAATGAGTTACCGCAATCAGCATGTCTGTGGCGTCCGCACCGGCCGCGCGCAACACATCGGGATGCGCTGCATGGCCAACCACACCGCGGACATCAAAATCAATCTGAACCTGTTCGATCAGACTGTGATTTTCATCAATCATGATGATGTCATGGTGCTCGTGCGCCAAATGCCGGGCAATCCCCTGCCCGACTCGTCCAGCTCCGCAAATGATCACACGCATTTATCGAGTATCCGTACGACTCGCCGACGCGTTTACACCAAGGGCTTTTAATTTTCTGTGTAGAGCCGACCGTTCCATGCCGATAAACTCAGCTGTACGCGAAATATTACCATCGAAACGCGTAATTTGCAGAGTCAGATAATCGCGTTCGAACTGTTCGCGCGCGTCACGTAAAGACAAACCAACAAAGTCTGCAGAAACGCCCATGGAATCGCCAGCATCATCGCTGGAGCGATCGAGAGGGAGCTCTTCAACGGTTACGTCCCGTTCGCCGCTATCACGGGACAGGATCAAGACGCGCTCGACAACATTGCGCAGCTGGCGAACATTTCCGGGCCAATTCATCGATTGCAGCACAGCCAAGGCCTCTTTGCTGAAGATTCTGGGCGTCAGACCGGATGAATCGGCAATTCGGGCGCTGAAATATTCAACCAAGGCAGGAATATCATCGCGGCGCTCTGCAAGGGAGGGAACGCCCAAAGGCACCACATTCAACCGATAATACAGGTCTTTTCGAAAAGATGTCGCTTCGATAGCTTTCTCAAGATCGCGTGTTGAGGACGACATCACCCGCACATCGACGCTAACATCAGAGCCTCCGCCGACACGCTGAAATCTCTGTTCCGTGAGCACGCGCAAAATCTTGCTCTGTGTTCCGAGCGGCATGTCGCCGACCTCATCCAGCAATAAGGTGCCGCCATGAGATTGCTCAAACACGCCGATTTTGACTGGCATACCGGATGAATCTTCTTCTCCGAAAAGTTCGCGTTCCATTTGTTCCGGCGCGATGTTTGCGGCATTCACAGCGACGAAGGGCCCTCCGGCCCGGCGTGAGTGATCATGGATCAGCTTCGCGCAAAGCTCTTTTCCAACGCCGGCTTCACCCGACACCAGAACACGAGAATTGGGCGGCGCAACTTTCTCGATCTGGGCGCGCAACGCCAATGCCGCGCTGCTTTCACCAATCCATTCAGAGACCGCAAAATTATGCGCCCGCAGCGCCTCATTCTCTCGCTTGAGTTTCGCGGATTCAATCGCTCGCGACACGAGATGCAGCAGGCGATCGGCCTTGAATGGCTTTTCGATGAAATCATACGCGCCGCGCCGGATCGCGGCGACAGCCGTTTCAACATTACCGTGCCCACTGATCACAATTACGGGCAACAATGGATCTATCGCCTTGAGGTATTTCAGGACCGAAAGCCCATCCATGTCACTGCCTTGCAGCCAGACATCCAGAACCACCAAAGTCGGGGTTCGCGACCGCACTTCCTCGATCGCCTTCTCCGCAGTTGCCGCGGTCCGAACGCCGTGACCTTCGTCTTCCAGGACACCAGCGATCAATTCGCGAATATCCGGTTCGTCATCGACGACCAAAATGTCAGTACTCATCGGTTAACTCCACAAGCTGATCCTTTGCGCCTGACTCTGAAGTCAAACTCAATGGCAGAATAATTTTCACAATCGCCCCCCGGGCCCCGTGCTCTGGTTCTAATAATTGTACGCTGCCGCCATGGTCCATGATTACGCGGTTCACGATCGCAAGACCGAGTCCAGTTCCACCTTCACGTGCGGTGACGTAA